>DATIYI010000367.1:0-13962 GCA_035517695.1 Streptosporangiaceae bacterium | reverse complement strand
CTCAAGCACCGCGAAGCCGACGTGCTGCGGTTCCTGACCGACACCGCCATCCCGCCCACTTCCAACCAGGCCGAACGCGACCTGCGCCCGGCGAAGACCCAGCAGAAGATCTCAGGCCGACTCCGCTCGGGCAAGACCACCGCGACCGGTACGCCATCCGCGGCTACGGCTCCACAGCCGCCAAGCACGGGATCGCGATCTTTACCGCGACCCCGCGACGCACTCGCCGGAAACCCCTGGATACCGCCAGTCCCTGCCACCACCTGAACTGCATCCGAAACCCATCACACAATGCTACAAAGCGGTAACTCAGGTACCTGAATGTTTACGTTGAACTTCCCGTCAAGTGGGGGACACGCCGGGGAAGCATTGACATTGCGGTGTTCAAGCCAGGAGTGCCGCACAAGCCGGAGAACGTCTACATCGTCGTTGAGGCGAAGCGGGCTGACGTGCTCCCTCATGACCGCGAGGAGGGGGTCGGGCAGCTCAAGAGTTACATGGCAGCCTGCTCAACATGCCACTACGGGTTGTGGGTCGGTTCGGAGAAGCTGGCCTATCCCCGCGATGAGAAAGGGTTCATCCCTGAGGAGCCGGACATCGACCTCCCCCGTGCCGGGGATGACGAGCCAACGGTACCACAGTTCAGTGATCTCGTGCCTGCCGTCGATCTGAAAGCCACCCTGCGGCGCTGTCACAACTATATCTATGCCAACCAGGGCTTGCAGAAAGCCGAGGCATTCCATGAGCTTGTCCGGTTGATCTTCGCCAAAGTTTACGACGAAACCGAGAGTTCCGGGCCACTCAGGTTTTATGTACGTAATGAGGAGCGGCGGTCCATAGCGGGGCAAGAACGCCTGCGAAATGAGCGTATTGGGCCGCTGTTCGATGCCGTAAAGGGCCGCTACCGCTACATCTTCCCCCACGGCGCTAGAATTGCCTTGAACGGCCGGGTGCTCGCCTATATCGTCTCTGAGCTGCAGCGATACTCGCTGCTCCAGACCAAGACCGATGTCAAGGGCGCGGCCTATGAGGAGCTAGTCGGGGCGAATCTGCGGGGAGACAGGGGCGAGTACTTCACCCCCCGCAACGTCTGCGACATGGCGGTCGGCATGGTGCTGTCCCTCTATCCCGAGAGGCAGCTAACCAGTCTGCGCATCCTGGACACCTGCTGCGGGACTGGCGGCTTCCTGGTATCAGTCATCAATCACTTGCGTGACTTCATTGGAAGGCGAGAGACCGCCAAGGGTGGTTCTGCGGAGGAGATAGGGGTGCGCACCCAAGCGGCCCTTCGCGAGATAGCGACGCAGAACATCTACGGGCTGGACATCAACCCGTTCCTTGTCCAGACATGCCAGATGAACCTCGTCATGCACGGGGACGGCTCAGCCAATGTCTTCCAGGCAGACTCGCTAGCCCTACCGGGCGAGTGGGACGACGCCAACGCGGCGGCGAGGATCAGCTATAGCAAGTTTCATGTTGTCGTCACCAATCCCCCGTTTGGCAGCGAGGGGGTCATTGACGACCCGCATATCTTGGAGCAGTACGAACTGGCCCGCGAGGGAAACATGCGGCTGCGTACATCCATGCCGCCCGAGCAGCTTTTCGTCGAGGCGGCATGGAAGTTCCTGAAGCCAGGCGGCATCCTGGCCATCGTGCTGCCTGACAGCATCCTCAACAATCCCGGCAAGGAGTTCATTCGGAGGTGGCTGTTCCGGCGGGCGCGCATCATCGCCTCAGTTGACCTCCCCAAGGAGACCTTCGCAGATCACGGCGGTGTACCCAACCCAAGCGTCCTTATCGTGCAGCGGCTCACTAGAGAGGAAACCAAGTTGGCCGAAGCACGGGCACTCGACCCGTACGAAATCTTCATGGCCATCCCGAAAACGGCCGGGCGGGACAAGCGCGGTGAGCCGATCTACTACCGCACTCCCGATGGCCTGGAAGTTCTTAACGAAGACGAGAAGCCGACCGTCGATGACGAGTTGCCATTCGTGGCGCAGCGCTTTGCCGCCTGGTACGGAGGTGCGGGGTGACCGCGATAAACCGCCCCGTAGAGTCGTTCCAGGTCACCTCGGATCTGGTAGCCGAGTCGGACATGCTGCGCCTTGACGCCGGCTTCTACAACCGTGAAGCGATTGAGGCTATCGCGCTCCTGAAGCGCAGCGGAATGGGCGTGAAGACCCTCGGGGAGTTAGCCGAGCGCGTGTTCATCCCGCCTCGTTTCAGGCGTGTGTACGTTGACGCGGCCCGCGGCGTGCCGTTCCTTCAGGGTAGTCACGTTGTGCATTTCGACCCGTCCGACATTAAGTACCTTTCGAAGACTGCACACGTGCGGTTGGAGCGGTGGATCATCCGGAGCGGGTGGATTCTCATCACCTGCTCTGGCACGGTTGGCCGCGTGACGATGGCACCCCAGCAGTGGGATGGCTGGGCGGCGTCCCAGCACATTCTGCGGGTGATCCCCGAACCGGATGCCGCATGCCCGCCTGGCTACCTCGCCACGTTCCTTGCATCCCCCCTTGGTCGGGTGCAGCTAACAGCGCGGATCTACGGCGCAGTCGTGGACGAACTGACCGAGGAGCAAGCGCGGAGCGTACTGGTCCCAGTGGCCGTGACGGATGAAGAGCAGGAACAGGTAAAACGAATCGATGAACTGGCGCAGCGCTCGGTACGCCAACGCGGGGAAGCCGTGCGGTCCGCGCAAGAGGCGATGGGAAGACTGACGGCCCTCTTGCCCCAGCCGGAAGTTCCCAAGGCACCGCATTTTGAACAATTTGAGAACCTGGCGAACTCGCTGCGGCGGGTGCCCTGACCTGAGATCAGCGGCTAACTCTCAGGCACCTGGCGTATGACCCAGGTCGCGGCATTGCTGATCTGGTCCGTCCTCATGGGTGCCGGACCACCTGAGCGATTTCGGGGGTAACAGGGTCGGCGTGGCGGCGCGTTCGGGCGTTGGCGCTGTAGATGGGTGATAGGCGTCGATGCCCTGCGCGGCGGGGATCTGCTCGATCAGCTCGGTTACCCGGGCGGACAGCTGGTCGATCTGGGCGGTCAGGGCGTCGATCTGGTCTAGCAGGATGCGGGCCAGCTCGCCGTGGTGCGGCTCGAATCTGCCGTCCAGCGCCTCGGCCAGGGCGGCGCGCTTGGGCCGCATCCTGCCGATGGCCAGGTCCGCCAGGGCCTTCGGGTTGCGCTGCCCGGCGATCAGCGCCTCGATCATCGCCCGGGTGGAGTCGGTGTCCAGGCTCGAGGCCACCGCGGAGATCTTGATCAGCGCCCGCTCGAGCAGCTTCTCCAGCCGCGCCCAGTGCCGGGTCCGCTCGTGCACCAGGTCGGCGCGCAGCCGGGTGAACTCCCGCAGCCGCCGGATCTCAGACGGCGGCACGAACGACGGCCGCAGCATGCCCCGCTCGGTCAGCTTCGCCAGCCACACCGCGTCCTTTTTATGCCAGCTCGGGCGTCCGTGCCGGGCGATCCAGCGTCAAGGCCAGCTTGACACCAAACCGGCGGCGGCGGCCGGTCAAGAACGACGGAGTACGCCTCGTTCATCCGCCGCGTCATCCGCGCCTACGCTCGCCGCGTGGCGGCCGGGGACGCTGACGCCCCTGGCCGACATGACTGGGCTCGCCACCGAGCTGGACGCCGCGATCAGCCGTCTGCCCTCGTCATGAGCGCGGGCACGACCTCCGTGGCCAGGAGCCGCATTGAGTGCAGCACCTGGGCTTGGGGCATCCCCGGCCACTGCAGACGACAGACGAGATAGTCGGCGCCGAGCCGGTTGACGTGATCGGCGAGCAGCGTCGCGCAGGTCGACGGCGACCCCAAGACGAACCGCCCGCCCTCGGTCAGCTCGGTGAACTCGCGCCGCAGCGTGTCGGTTCCGGGCAGCACGTCGCTTTGACCCCAGTCAACATATGCCTCGTACTTGGCCTTCAAGTACGGGCGGGCGAGTCTCAGCGCTTCCTCATCGCTCGGCGCGACGCAGACATCCTTCAGGATCGGCGTGACCGTGGCGGGCGGGAGCCCCGCGCCCGCGCGCTCGCCGCGGTACAGCCGCATCTGGCGCTCCAGTTCGTCCAGCCGCGTGTGCGGGCTGGCAAACCAGGCATCGCCCAACCGCGCCGCCCGCTGGACGGCGCGGTCGCTGTGGGCGGCGATCCAGATCGGCGGCGGGCGACCAGGAACCAGCGCCAACCGCACGTCAGTCAGCTCAAAGCCGTCACCCCCGGCTGTTACCGTCTCACCAGCGAGCAACCGGCGCACTACCTCAAGTTTTCGCTCAAACAGTTGCGCCCGTCCCCGCCCGACCCCGAACGCCGCGTTCTCCGCTGCGCGGTAACCCAAGCCGACGCCGAGAACGAAGCGCCCATCCGCGATTGCGTCAAGCGTGGCCGCATTCTCTGCACACTCGACCGGATTGAGCAGCGTCAGCAACAGGACCCCCGTCCCGATGGTCATCCCCTCCGCTACCGCCGCAACTCGCGCGAGCAGTGGCACTGTTTGGAACATCTGAAACGGGTGAGAGAGAAAGTGCTGCGGTGCCCACACCGACGCAAACCCGAGCTCGCGCGCAAGCTCCACCTGTTCGAGGTGCTCGCGAAGGGCGTCGGCGGTCGGCGCACCCAGCGGATGCTGAGCGGAGATATAGAGCCCGAGGCGGATCTGATCGCCTGCCATGTCACGTCTCCATGGGACCGTGGCCGTCGCGGTTGCGAGTCTAGCTAGCCCGCCCGAGGGTAGTGACGCTAACGTCACCAGGCCGCTGCTGGAGGCCTGCGCCGCCATCTGCAAGGGCTGCGGCGAAGAGAGCGCGTCGCGCCAGGCAGTGCCGGGTCCGGCAGATCGCGTACACGGGGAGGGCCTGGACAGGGCATGGGCGCGGGTCCCGGCGCCGGTGGAAGGTCCTGGTGGCCGTGCCGAACCAGGTCGCCGCGCCAGGCGTCACCGTGCTATTAGCGTGCCATTAGCCACGGCAGCGAACGGTAAATAGAGGTGCCCTACGGATAGTCAGATGAGCGGGTCAGACCGTATAACCGCGTCGTATTAGGCTCCTTACAAGCGAGGGATCATGGGGACGGAGCGTCCTTTGTCTGCCCCGGCTGGCCACCGCGGAGAAATCTTCTGATGATCGGCCCGACCCGGGCCGGGCTGTCCATCAGCATCACGTGACCGCCGCCCTCGACGACGGAAAGCTGTGCACGGGGGATCAGCGCCGCCATGATCCGGTGGTTGATCGGCGGCGCGATCGGGTCGTCGTCGCCGCAGATAACGAGCGTGGGCTGGCGGATCGCCCACAGCCACGGCAGGCTCGTCCAGCCGATGAGCGGGGCCATGTCAGACAAGGCCGCCGGGATGTCCTGCGGGGGGCAGAGGGGCATGGCGCGCACCAGTTCCGGCTCGGTGCGCAGGCGGCCGCCGAAGATGTCACCCGCGATCTCCTCCATCCGGCCGCGGTAGCGCCCGGGATGGATCATGCGCACCAGCGCCGCCGGGTGGCCGGGGACGGCGAAGGCCCCGAACGAGGTGGAGGCGAGCACCAGGCGCCGCACCCGGCCCGGATGGCAGATCGCCATCTGCTGCGCGACCGCGCCACCGAAGGATGCGCCGAGCACATGGGCGGATTCGATGCCGAACTCGTCGAGGATGGCGGCGCCCAGGGATGCCAGCGCCCACATGCTCATCAGGCGGCCGGGCGCCTGCGAGCGGCCGATGCCCGGCGGGTCGAACGCGACGGCGCGGAACCCGGCCAGGTACGGCAGCAGCGGCTCCCACACCCCGGACTCGGACCAGATAGGGGAGTACAGCAGCAAGGGCTCGCCCTCCCCGCAGATCTGAGCGTGAATGCGGAGCCCTCTGATCCGCAGCTCCCGGTGTGCGATGTGTCTGGCCGAGGTGGCCGGTGTCATGGGAATTCCTCCGTTATCCGCGTGGGTGCTCCTTAACCTCATCATTTCGCCCCTTACCCCGGCTCACGGGTGAGCTTGGCAGGCCTGTAGACACAGGCTGTACGGTCGGCCATGCCGGGCCAGAACGGATCGGCCCATCTGCCGGGGACCTACGTCCCGTTGCGGTGCGCCCGCTCGCCGGGCCGACACTGACCGGCGCGTCAGCGGGATATTTGCTGGCCGAATCGACCCCGAGTCGCGTGGGACATGTACGGGACGATCCCGGGTCCGCGCCATCCGAGATAAGTCATCGGCCCAGGTCAAGAAGACCACGCTGCGCTCAGCTGTAATGGCGGTAAAACCGCCGGTTCTGGCCCGCTCCACGTGCGGGCGGCCGACAGTGACGGGGTGAATCGACAGGCCGGGAGCGCGCATGTTCTTGCCCGTGGAAGTGCAGAAAGCCACAGGTCAAGAATCGGTTCTGTAAACCGATTTGTAAACCGGACGCAGCGGGACACGCTGAGACGGGAGAGATGCAGAAGACCGGGGGCGACTTCACGCCGCAGGTCGGCCGAGGTCAACGCGGTTACCAGAGACTGCCCGAGACACCGGAGACGCACGTTGGTGGCTCATAACCCAGCGAGGACCGGGTTGCAAACGCCTCCGGCGGGGGGTGCGCTCCGGCTCCGGGATGCTCCCAAGACCGGACCTGCTCTCGGGGTTAGTAGCTGGCTGGCTGACGAGCCTGGTCATACCGCCCACCGACCCATGCAGAGCCGAACAGACCAGACCCACGGGGTCAAGACCGTTCGTCCGG
The DNA here is from genome assembly GCA_035517695.1 of Streptosporangiaceae bacterium. Lineage (GTDB taxonomy): Bacteria > Actinomycetota > Actinomycetes > Streptosporangiales > Streptosporangiaceae > DATFVJ01. The sequence goes on along the minus strand of DATIYI010000367.1, from coordinate 7,260 downwards.
GGCGCTGCGTCTTGACCCCGGGGACCTGGCCCGGACGCGGGCATGGACGGGGGCGACAAGGTGGCGTGGCCGAAATGCTCGCAGCGGCGCGTTTGGGCATCGGCCGATGATGATGAGAGGCGTAACCCTGTGCCGTCAGATTGGCGCTGAGTGCTTGATCATGCCCGATACGCGCCCAGGTCAGTATGCCGCGCGGCGTCTTGCCAGGTCACAGGCTGGTAGCTGCGTCCCATGGTAAGGAGAAGGTCTACGGTTCGATTCCGTAAGGGGGCTCCAGGTAGATAGCAAGATTGGAACACCGGATCCTCTCCGGGGGGACAACGGGAGGGGACAAGCCGAGGTTTGACAGCGTTCTCGGCGGTCACACTGAGGGCGGCAGAGGCGCCGGTTCTGGGTATATATCCACAGCAGGTCGTGGATCTGAGCGGGACGGTCAGGAGGCGGGGTGCGGTGAGCACGAGCGCTGAGCAGCCGCGGCAGGCTGACGGTGACGACTTGGTCCCGCTGGAGGAACTGATCGGGAGTACTCCCGGTGCCCATCCGATCCGTTCTGTGGACGAGTTGCGTAGCGACGCCTTCGAGACCGACGAGGAACTGGATGAGTTCCTCGCGTTCGTCACCGAGTCGCGGCACGCCGACCTTGCCTGAATCACAGGTCCAGGCTGTCGTCTACGACACCGACGTCGCGTCCCGGTCGTTCAAGGGACGACTCCTGGCAGGGTTAGCCGCGCGACTGGCTGGTCGGCAGCCGCTGGTGACGTTTGTCACCGTGGGTGAGCTCACGCAGTGGACTCGGCTGCGGCGCTGGGGGCCGCGCAACCGCGCCATGCTGGAGGACTGGCTGGCGGATAAGCCCGTGATCCCCGGTGGGAAGAGCATCGCGGGCGTGTGGGGTGAGTTGTCGGCTGCCGCGACGCAGCGTGGCCGACCGCGTCCGGTGAACGATACGTGGGCCGCCGCCTGCTGCATCGCGTACGGGCTGCCGCTGGCGAGGCTCAATGTCAAGGACTTCACCGACTTCGCCGAACACAATGGCCTGGCCTTGCCTGGGCTGTAACTTGCCGGTCGGCTGGCATGAGGGGTGGCGGGTGGCTCGAACGAAATTTGGAAGATCCGAGGGCTAGCCACTGAGGATTCTCTTGCAGGTTCAGTCGGCTTCCCGCGTTGTCGCGGTGCGAAGCCGGCCCATAACCTTCCTGGTCAGCCTCAGGGCGTGGTAGGCGACGACGATGGCGATGATGAGCGCGACCGCGGGATCCAGCCAGTACCATCCTCCCGTCGCCATGATGATGGCGCCGGCCGCTGCGACACCTGCCGCCGCGGCAGCATCGGCGATCGTGTCCAGGAGGATGGCTGCGACGGAGAGGTCTCGTCCCTGGCCCTCGCCTGCGTTGTCTTCGGGGTCTCCCTGCAGAATGAGCGCACCCGAGGACATGACCAGGGCTGCGATGCAGCTCACCAAGAGGACGGGCAGGCCGTCCACTGTAATCGTGCCGGTGACCAGCCGATCCAAGGCGGCGAAGGCCACCAGCAGTTCGAGTACCAGGAGCCATCCGGCGTTGACCAGGGCGGCGATGCTGGTCGCGTTCGGGTGGCCCTGCGGCCTGCTCGGCGCCGCCGGTGAGGAAGTTCTGGCCGGCGAACGCCGCCGCCAGGCGGCAGCGGTTCGTGGTAGCGGGCCAGGACCGGTCCGGCCCGCGGCGCCCGCCCGCCGCGCACCTCAACGATGACGCCGCCTGACCGGCAGCAGATGTCGGTGCCGCGGACGCTACGCAGGCCGGAGCGGATCAGCCCGGCGCCGGCGCCCAGGCAGATCAGCCCGGCGGCGCGGGCCCGCCGCGCCGCCGTCGGCTGGGCGCGGGCCAGCGCCAGGAACCCGGCGATCTCGCCGGCCGTGTACGGCTTCCTGGCCCGCCCGCGGGGCAGCGGCGCATCGGCGGGGTCCGGGTGCGGCACCACCTGGCGGGCGATGAATCTCAGGCTGGTGCGCAGCGTCCCCGCGCGGCGCCGGACAGGCCCGGCCCGTGCGCGGTGAACCGCTCGGTCACCGAAGGGTGCAGCAGCACCTGCGGCACCGGCTCCAGCCCGGTCGGGATGCCGTAGCCGGCGAGCTTGCCGGCCGCCCGCAAAAGGTTCTCGGCCCGGTCCCGGCCCAGCGACCCGCATCCGGCAGCCACGGTGCGGGCGGACGCCGCCGCCTCCGCCGGGGTGCCCCGCGCCGGCTCCCGCCGCGCGGGGTAAGAGGCCACATCGCCGTCCATGCAGCCATTCCTGCCGAAAGAACACCTGAAGAGCACGCACCGTGCGTGCGACGATCAGGAACGTGCCGCCCAGCCCCCGGGACCGCGTCGCGCGCATTGCTGCCGAGCTCGCCGGCCCGGGCCCTGCGCTGCCCGGCACGCTCATGCAGCGGCGCGTGCGCTGCGGCTGGCCCGGCTGCCGCTGTCACGCCGACCCGCCGCGGCTGCACGGCCCGTACTGGCACCGGACCCGCAAGCAGGCCGGCAAGACCATCAGCCGCCTGGTCCCAGACGACCAGGCCGACGACTACCGGCAGCGGATCGACAACCACCGCCGCCTGCGCGAGCTGGCCGCCGAGCTGGAAGACCTCACTCTCGCCGTCGCAGACGAGCGCAGCGGATACCAGCCCCGCCGCCGAACCCGGCAAACCAGCCCATAACACCGTGGACGCGGCCCGCCTGACCCGTGGACGCCACCCTCAACAGCGCGCATCCCGGCAGGCCACGGCCAGATGTGCAGGCCTCTCCAGGCCAGAGGCAAGATTCGAGAGAGATCGGCCTGGCACCGGGCAAGGCAGCCGGGCTTGTCGTTGATGGGCTGATCCTGGCACTGGTCGTGGTGAGCTGGCGGCGCACCAGGCCGGTGCGGTCATGACGGCCGTGGCCAGGTCGCTGGCCGCGGCCCACCCAGCATCCGCGCCACAGAGCCGGCTGCGCTGGCCCGATGCCGTGTCGACGGTCAGCGCCGTCCTGATGGTGTTCCCGTCGCTGGGCGGGCTGCTGCTGCCCGGTTTGTACCGGGACAACACCTGGTCCACTGCCGCATTCCGGGGCAACGACCTGGCCACCCTGCTGCTCGCCGTGCCGGTCCTGGCAGTCGCGCTCGTCCTTGCCCGCCGGGGCAGCGAGCGGGCCCGGCTGGTGTGGTTCGCGCTGCTGGCTTACAACGTGTACAACTACGCGTTCTACCTGTTCGGTACGGCGTTCAACGACTTCTTCCTGCTGTATGCCGCGCTGGTATCGCTGTCGCTGATCGCCCTGGCCTTCGCCATCCCCGCGATCGCGGGCATCCAATGCCCGGTCCGGTATGCGCGGGCCTGGGTGGTCGCGGGATACATGGCCGTGGTAGGGGTGATGTTCGGGGCCATGTGGGTCATCCAGGCGGTGCGGTTCCTGGCCAGCGGCACCGTGCCTAAGGTCATCAGCGATTCTGGGCTGCACACCAGCATCGTGTTCGCGCTCGACCTCACCCTGATCGTGCCCGCGATGCTGATCGGGGCGGTGCTGCTGTGGCGCGGCCACCCGGGCGGTGTGTACTCGGCGTGGCCATGAGCGTTCTTGGCGCGCTGTACATGGCGGCGCCGACGATCGCAGGCGCTTTCCAGGCCCGCGCCGGGATCAGCGGGGCATCCTGGGCGGCGCCGCCCTACATCGAGCTGGCCATCACCAGCCTTGCCGCGTGCTGGCTGCTGCTGTATAGACCGCGCACCCACGCTCAGGAGAGCCTGCCGCGGGGGAAGGAGACTGGCGATGGACGCTGAGGACAGGCAAGCAACAGATCTCGGGCAGCCCGCCATGGGCACGCGTCCCGGCATGGCCGCGGTCCCCAAACCCATCGCTGCTGGGCCGGAGACGGCAGCGCCTGGCCGCTTCTACCGGGACGTCACCTGGAAAGGCACCATCTGCGCAGGGGGAATGGGCCACGGCACGCCCGCGATGACGGGTGTGGGCCACGGCACGGCCCGGCCCATCCAAGACGGGCGCTGGATCGTCCTGGATTGCGAGCAGGACCAGTTCCTTGCCGACGGCACCCACATCCTGACGTGGCAGCTTCACTGGGTGTCGGGCTGGGTGCCCAAGCACGGCGAGTACCGGGCGGTGACGGCCGATAGCTATGGCCACCCTGACATGTACCGTGGTCACATCGACGGGACCGCCTGGTCTTCGAGTCCATCGCCCAGACCGGGCCCCGGCTCCGCTTTACCTGGGACGCCTCGGCTCCGGGGGTCATCAACTGGCGGAACGAGATGTCACTGGGTAACGGGTAATGGTTCCTCATCGAGGAATACCCGATGATCCCGGCGTGACCGTCAGAAACAGGGTTGGAGGGCGCCATGGCGAGGATTGACGGCGAAATCGTCATCGGCCGGCCGGTGGATGTGGTGTTCGACTACGTCGCCGACCAGAGCAACGAGCCACAGTACAGCCCGCAGATGGTACGGGCGGACAAGATCACGCAGGCCCGGTCGGGAAGGGAACCCGGTTCCGATCCGCGGTGGCATCCCGGGGACGCACCGGGGAGATGCTGATCGAGTACACCGGCTATGACCGGCCACGGCTGTTCACGACCACCACCACGATGGCCCAGGCCGACATCAGCTACACGCTGAGATTCGAGCCCGCCGCCACGGGCACCCGGATGCGGTGGTCCGGGCGGGTGCAGCCCAAAGGCGCCATCCGGCTGGTCGGCCCGCTGATCACCTGGCTGGGCAAGCGCCAGGAACAGCGGATCTGGGCGAGCCTTAAAAGGCGTCTGGAAGCCATGCCAGCGGGACCCGGCGAAGGCGGGACGAGCACGGGCACAGCAGGGGCTGCCCTAGACGTGCCCGGACCAGGACGCCTGGACGGCTCACATGAATGACGGGAATCGAGCGGACATGACAGATTCGAGGCAGGACAGCCCGGAAGGGCCGGGCGCCGGATCCCGGGAGCCCCCGGTCGGCGAGAAGAATGACGGTCTGCTGGCGGTGGCGGCGAATCTGTCGCGCTACCACCGTGAGCACGAAAAGTACTATTCCGAGGCGCCGCTGGCTGACGCGATCACCCTCCAACGGTCGGCGCGGACGCTGGTTGCCCTCGCCGAACGGTGGGCCACCACTGAGCCGGCCGCGGCCCCCGCTGCCAGCCCATTCGCCGGAACGCCCGATCTCAACGACGACCGCGCGATCGAAACCAGCGGCGTGCTGTTCATGGAAGGCGGCGGCGAGCCCGCCGAGATCACCCGGATCAAAGCCGAGCTGCAGGCTATCGCTGCCAGTAGTGAGCAAAGTGGGTGCTGGCTGGCCGATGCGATGGAAGCCTCCTGGGCCATGGCCGAAGCGCTGCTGGACTATCCCCAGCTCGCCGATCTGCTCGCCGAACGGCACAAGATCATCGGCCACAACTGGCAGAACGCCACCACCGCCCAGCTCATCGCCCGCTACCTCCGCCGGGCGGTCTCGATCCTGGAGCGGGTTGACTTCACGCCCGCCGCCCTGCGCAAGGACCTTGCCGGGCCACGCATCGCGCCCGCCTACCTGTACTCAGCCGCCGAGCTGATCAACCACGCCGCCGACCTGTCGGCGGCAAGCTCGGTCCTCACCCATGAAAACGAGCGCCGCTGGCGCATCTTCCACCAGCGGGTCGAGCAGATCCATCCGCCGGCCACCAATCCTGACGCGGGTGCGGAGTTGCCTTTGGGTGAAGGTGATGACGGCCCATCGAGGGGGTGGCCCTGGCCGTGCTGCTAGTTCGTGCTGTTCCCGCTGACCATGGCGGTCTTCGCGACCAACCAGCCGCCCGGGCCTCTCGGCTCGGCCACCCCGGCCGCCTACGGGCTGGCCTACCGGAATGTGGCCTTCCGCACCGCCCACGGGGTGCAGCTGTCGGCCTGGTACATCCCGGCGCGCAACGGTGCCGCCGTGCTGCTGCTGCCAGGCTCGGGGTCCACCCGAACAGCGGTGTTGCCACAGGCCGCGGTGCTGGCCCGGCACGGCTACGGGACACTGCTGGTGGACACCCGCGGCCACGGCCGCTCCGGTGGGCATGCGATGGACTTCGGCTGGTGGGGTGACCGGAACATCTCCGCCGCCATGTCCTTCCTGACCCGCCGCCCGGCATCCACGCAGGCAAGATCGCCGTGCTCGGTGAATCAATGGGCGGCGAGCAGGCCTTGGCCGCCATGGGTACCGACCCGTGGATCCGCGCGGTGGTCGCCGAAGGCGCGACCGGGCAGCAGCTCGCCGACCGCGGCTGGCGGCCGCACGACATCACCGGGATCCTGCAACGCGGCAGGATAACGCCGCACGCCGGGCATACCCTGGGCCTGGCCACCGCGCCCCGCGCCTGGGAAGCCCACGTGATCAGCTTCCTGAACGTGGTCCTGCGCCCGTCACCCACAAGCTCCCGGCACGGCGCCTTCCAGCCGTTGAGCCCGCCGCCCAGGGACATGAGATGTGACGTGGCGGAATCAGTCCGCAGCAACCCAGTCACCGGCCCGGCCCAGCCGGAACACCGCCGCCCGGACCCGCACGCGTCGGTAAGGATGGGCGGAACCAGGGTCCACTGCAGGCCGCGTGGTCCAGGCCACCCGCGCGGAGGCCGCTCCCACCAGCGCCGCCCCAACCAGGAACCTGGCATGCGCATGACGTGAAGGGCGTTGTAGCTGCGGCGGGGCCCAGCAGCTGGTCGGGCACCCGCGAAGGCCGCGGCCATCGAAGCTGGCACCAGCACCGGTCCCGCCGGCAGTGCCCGGCGGCGGAGGGCCAGCCTCCGGGACTCTCTGTCCCACGAAGCGAGGTCACCAGGCATCCCGCGCCGGCCCCATCCCAGCGCACAGGGGCTGAAGGCAACCGCCAACCCCCCCGTCAGCTACCAGCTGGCACACGATTATGCGGAGTCGCTGAAAGCGCCGCTGAAAGGCTTTATACGTTTTGAGCGATCCGCTCACAGCCCCATGCTGGAAGAGCCGCAAAAAACTCGGAGAATCATGCGTGAGGATGTGCTGGCAGGAACGAACAGTCTCGCTGACGGTTCGCATCCGTGAACAGGACGCGGCTTCGGGTGAAGAAGAGCGCCCCGCTCGCCATGGTCACCGGTGCGGCCTCAAGCTGGTGCACCATCTGACCCGAATCCACGAGTAGGGCGGCGGCCGTTATCCACCACCATGTAGATGATCATGGGGTGGCTGGTCCCGGTGTGCGGGCATGCTGATAGCCGGTCGCACCGGGTTCGGGGTTCGGGGCCTTCCTGCGGGTGGGGG
>DATIYI010000366.1:0-4258 GCA_035517695.1 Streptosporangiaceae bacterium | reverse complement strand
TCGGGTACATAGTGCGGTGCACACGCTCAACTTTCAGTGCGCCGTTGAACGATTCCGCGAGAGCATTGTCGAAGCAGATTCCGGTTCGGCCGACGGATTGCCGTATCCCGAGGCTTTCGAGCACTCCGGCGAACTCGGCGGGTAACTAGATAGGTCCTCCTTTCTCCTTCTTTTTCCTGTGGTGTTGTGCCGGGTTCTGCCGGCCGGCTCAGCGTGTCGTGTGGCTTACGGTGAGCGGGCTCTGGCAGTGTGCGGCTTGTGCCCGATACGTCCTGTGCGCCTGGTGAGCCGGCTGCTGGTGAGACAGCGGCGGGGCTGCGGGCTGCGAACGTGCGGCTACGGGAGCTGCTGGCCGAGCGGGATGAGCGGATCGCGGTACTGGAGGCGCAGGCCGGGGAGCTGGCGGTGCTGGCTGAGCAGCTGGGCGCGCAGGTCGCGGACCTGTCGTCCCAGGTGAAGGCGAACCGCCGCCTGGTCACAAAGAAACTGGGCCTACCCGAACCGGACGGGCCGGCCGCCGGTCAGCGCCGAGATCACCGCGCTCATCGAGCGGCTCGCCACCGAGAACAACGGCTGGCGTCAACTCCGACGTCCGCCGGCTCGCCGTCGGCGGACCGACGCCGGTCTATGGCGGCCAGATGGCGTGGCGCAGCCTCGCGCCGGTCCGTCCCGGCTCGCTTGACGGTGTGCAGTTCTGGCCGGGCGCGGACCGGTTCTTCGGGCTGTGTCCCGCCGGCGAGGGCACCACCTACGGCTTCGGCAACCTCACCTGCGCGCGCCTGCACGAGTCGGCGGCCGGGCGCATCGGCAGGCTCCGCGAACGCTTCGCCGACTTCAGCGCGCCCGTGCAGGAGTACCTGGCCGCCGTGCCGCGGGACGCCGACGTTTACGCTCGCCCATCGGATGGCTTCCCGGCACCCCCTGGTACAGCGGCCGGGTGGCGGTGATCGGCGACGCCGCCCAACCGGCTCAGCTTTGCCTCAGATCGGGTCAGCCCGGACGGGGTTGGGCCGAATCGGCGCGGGCGGGTGCCATGAGTGCGGCAACCCGGGCAACCCGCGGGGCCGGCGCCGCCCAGCGGCCTTCGAAGACCCGGCCTACGGCTGCCGACACCACGATGAGGAGCCCGCCGAGGATCTGCAGTACGTCAAGTCTGTTCCCGGCGGCGAGCACAGCAAATGCCGTGGCGAACAGCGGTTCGGTGCTCAAAATCAGGCCAACTCGCGTTGAACTTGCTGCTCGGGCGCCCCGAAGCTGGGCGAACCACGCGAACGCAGTGCCCAGGACCCCGAGGTAGGCGATGAGCAGCCAGTTCCGCGGGCTCACGGAGGCTGCGGCGTGCCAGGGCGGTGCGTTCGAGGCGAGTGCCGTGATCCCGGCGAGCACAGTGACAACCAGGAACTCGACCAAGCTCAGGTTGATCAGAGACTGGTCTTGCCCGCTGGGCCTGCGCCCGAACAAGGTTAGCTGGGTGGCTCGCACTGCGGCGGCGCCGAGGATGATGAAGTCGCCCACATTTGGCCGCAGCCCGTTCGACAGCAAGAGCATGCCGCAGCCGACCAGTGCGGTGACCATCATCACGTACACGACAGCCATCTGGCGGCGCCTGCTGATCACTCGCTCCAACGGCGGGATCAGGAGCACGGAAACCGTCATCAGGAATCCTGCGTTCGCCGCCGACGTGTAGCGCACCCCGATCATCTCCTGAATCAGGACCCCGTAAAGGAGACAGCCGAAGAAGGCGCCGGTCAGAATCTCGTTGCGAGTCAGCCGGCGCAAGCTCTGGGCAGCGAGCGTTGCCATAGGGGGCAACGAGCACAAGAACCGCAGCATGAGGAAAGGAGCCGCAGGGAGGCTGCGTCCCACGTCTTGCATCACAACGTAGCTCGAGCCCCAGATAACCGCCACGAGCAGGATGCCTAGGTCGTCAGCCACAGATCTTGGTCGCATCGTCCCCTGCCTGCGTGATCATTAGCTTGCCAGATACCGCCGGTTCACGCCGCGGTTCCGTCGGCGAACTCGGTTAGGTCGTTATCCACCCCACCGGGCACTGCTCTTCTGATTTCCCTGGCCTTTCCCTTCTCCCGCCATCAGGGATTAGCAGTGCGGTCTCGGCGGGCATGCGGCTGGTCTCATTTCCACGCCTCCTTGGATAAGGGTTGCCCGCACAGCTTGCTCGGTGTCAACGCCAGATGCGATCCTTTAAGCGACAGCTGAAAAGTCACCGGATGGCGGTTGACAGCCATGATCAGAGTTCACCTGACTGTCCAGGACTTACTGCGAGTCAAGTTCGCCAGTCACCCAGCGCCCTTGGTTGAGCTGGGGTATGCGCTGGCCGCGCTGCACAGGCAGGACCTGGCACTGGCCGGCTGGCGCCGCGCGGCTGCGACAGGGTTCCCGCCAGAAGCACGGCCACTGCTGGGCCTGATACCGGGATCCGCGACCGGCCCGCTGTTCCTCGACCCGGTCAGCACCAGCCTGGCCGAGGGCCTGGACCTGGTCCAGCAGGCACCCGCCCGGTTCGTTGCCGCCGAACTGCAGCGTGTGTCCGGCACCCGGCGTCCTCCGCCGTGGGTGCGCATGCTGGCAGAACGCGACACGCAGAGCTGGCAGTACCTGGACCGTGCTCTGCGTCTGGCATACCAGCACCTGCTCGCCGACAGCTGGCCCCGGGTGTGGAGCGGATTCCGGGCGGAGCAGGCCCGGCAGTGCAGGGTCCTCACGGAGCACGGCGTTGCGGCGGCGCTGCGTGCGCTGCATCCCGCGGTCACCTGGAGCGGGACTGTGCTGCAGATCGCAGAGGCCAGGGAGAAGGATTTCTACCCAGGTGGCGCCGGCATCACGCTGCTGCCCTCGGTGCTGTGGACCGGGCATCCCATGGTCGGCGCGCATCCCGACGGGTCGACGGTCATCATCTACCCGGCGCTGACCCCGCTCCCGTTGATCGACCAGATCGCCGACGACCCAGTCGGCGAGCTGCTCGGCCGCACACGCGCCGCCGTGCTGCGCCTCACAAGCAGCGAGCGGACCACCACCGAGCTGGCGGCCGAGCTCGGAGTCAGCGCCGCGAGCGTGTCGGGACACACCAAAACGCTCCGCGAGGCCGGCCTGATCGTCACCACCCGCGCCGGGAAAGCGGTTCTGCACTCGCTCAGCCCTCTTGGCAGCAGGCTGCTCGAAGGCGCTCCGACCCGGCTGAACGGCGCTGACGGCCGCCTGTGAGACACCTTTCAAGCTGGCACTCAGATCAGACTGCTGCCAACAGTGCTGCCACAACAGCGAACAAGAGCGGATGCACCGCGACGGATATGGAACAGCTGCCCAGGCAGCGGGCACGAGTGGATGGCCCTGGACGATTTGCCCACTCCTACGGATCAGAAGGCCGTGCCCGCTCCGTGCCCAACCTCCGCGATTCAGCATTGACCCGCTGACCGGGACTGGAAACGATGGATTATGTGCCTGTGAGCTGCGCTTTCGTGTGGGGGCTGCTGGCTGGTGCTAAGCGGCATTCCAAAAGTTCTGTTCGTAACCCGGCGGCAGCCATGGGCTGGTCCAGGGTAAGGCGGTGGCCAGCATCTGATCCGGTGAGCGGCTGCGGAACTGCCTTCGTGGACGTAAGCGCTGGCCCGAAATGGTGCTGAGTCAGGTCATAGCGTTGAGTGGCTGCATGGCGTGACGTCATTCGGTGGCCTTCGGGTGCCCGGGTCCGGCGTGGACGAGCCATATGGTTCGCCGGTCGTCATCGATCAGGTACCACACCCGTGCGGAGCCTGTGACCTCGATCTGCCAGCGGTCCATCTGCCGCCCGCCGAGCTGGCCGACTGCCAGCTTGCCGCGCAGCGGGCCGTGCCGGTGGTCCCGCATCCGTGGCCTGGTCCGCATGTCCTGCCACGCAGCGCGCGTGTTCCGGGAGCGGTCCGGCACAGATCTTCCCAGCCCTTGGCGGCGTCGTTGTTGCCGTAGAGGATCTCCCACTCGCCTTCAGCGGCAGGAGGCGCGACGCGCTCTCCGCGGCGCGGGCTCACCCGGCAGGCTCAGGAACCGGGCCGCAGTCGGCGGGCGCCGTAGTCAGCGCGGCGAGGATATCCGGGTCGGCGTAAGCCTCGGCCGTCGCCTGCCTTCAGACCGCGGTGCTGCACGAGTAGATGGAGGAAGTTCTGGTCCTCCGGAGCCGCCTTACGAGGAGGAGGCTTCAAACCACCTACCGGGGCTTTGGCTGAAGACCGTGGTCTTGAACGGTGTGGGAAAAGGCGCGAAG
>DATIYI010000365.1:0-118380 GCA_035517695.1 Streptosporangiaceae bacterium | reverse complement strand
GCTAGGGGCACGTACGGCGGGCATTTCCGCTGCCGTACCGCCGGGGTTCGAGTCAGGCCCGGCGCGGTTCAATGCCGTTCCGCGTCACGGCCCGACACGATCTCGGCCGCGTCGGCCTCCAGATCCACGCCCGCCGCGGCGGTGACGGTTGCCCGGACAAGATCCCCAGGACGTATCCGGAGATCACCGTGAACGGTCGTGGCACCGTCCACCTCGGGTGCCTGGTGTGCGGCACGTCCCTCGAACCCGCCGCCGGGCAGCGACCGCTCGATCAGTACGTCCACATCCTCGCCAATCCGCTCCTCGGCGCGCTGCGCCATGAGTTCCTCGGCGAGGTCGCTGATCTCCCTGAGCCGGGCGGCGATTTCGCCGTCGTCAACTTTGCCTGGCAGGGAAGCCGCCGCCGTGCCGTCCTCGTCCGAGTAGCCGAAGATCCCGATGGCGTCCAGGCCGGCCGCCTCGAGGAAACTTCTCAGCTCACCGATGTCGGCCCGGGTCTCACCGGGAAAGCCGACGATGAAATTTGACCGCACACCCGCCTCGGGGCTGAGCCGGCGGACCTGCCGGAGCAGGCCGCAGAACCGCTCGCGATCACCGAATCGCCGCATGGCCCGCAGCAAAGGTCCGCTGGCATGCTGGAAAGACAGGTCGAAATACGGGGCCACACCTGGAGTGCGCGCCATCACCTCGGTCAGTCCTGGGCGGACTTCGGCCGGCTGCAGGTAACTGACGCGTACCCGCGCGATCCCTGGTACGGCGGCGAGCGCGGGCAGCAATTCCTCCAGGAGACGAAGATTCCCCAGGTCCTTGCCGTAGGAGGTCGAGTTCTCGCTCACAAGCACCAGCTCACGCACGCCCTCGGCAGCCAGCCAGCCTGCCTCCGCGAGTATGTCCTGCGGCTGGCGGGAGACGAACGCACCACGAAAGGACGGGATCGCGCAGAAGCTGCATCTGCGGTCGCAGCCGGACGCGATCTTCAGGGGCGCTGCCAGGCCGCCTGAGAGCCTGCGGCGCAGTACCTGCGGGCCCGACGGGGGAGACTTGACATCTCCATAACCGCTTACGCGTGCTGGCACGGCTGTTGAAGCTGACTCGCGCGGCGGCGCAAAGAAGGTGGCCGACGCCGGCTCGCCCCCCCAGGGCGTTACACCTTCGGGTCCGGGATCGCCAGCGGCAGCCGTTATGGATCCCGATAGTGACTTGGGTTGGCTTGCGTCGCCGTGGCCGGGCACGTGCACGCCGTCGGCCTTTCCAGCGGACCCCGGCCGCTGCGCCGGCGCGAGCGGAAGCAGCCTGCGCCGGTCGCGCGGCGTGTGCGCCCGCCTGGTTTCCCCGGCAAGCACGGCGTCCAGCCGCGCGCCGATGTCCGGGTAGTCGTCGAAACTGATCACCTCGGCCTCGGGAAGCGCCTCGGCAAGCTCGGCGCCGTACCTTTCCGCGAGGCAGCCTGCCGCGACCACGGCACGGCCGGAGTCCGCGGCTGAAAGCAGTTCACCGATGGAGTCCTGCTTAGCGGCCTCGATGAAGCCGCACGTGTTGACGAGCACCACGCTTGCTTCGTGGCAGGTGTCGTGATCAGTTTCGCCGGTGCTCGCGTCGTCCTCGTCGTCTGCGCCGACCAAGGTCCAGCCCGAGGACTCAAGCCGCGCCGCGAGTTCCTCGGAGTCGACCTCGTTGCGTCCGCAGCCGAGCGTGACGACACGGACGGTCCGATCGGGCCCCGGCTGGGTGGATGGTCCCGCTTCGCGCGCCGGCGTGGGGCGGGTGCCCGGAGAATCATGCGATGACGACGACACAACCGCAGACTACGGGACCCAGGGCAACCGCCGAGCCGCGCCAAACCCCGCCGCGGCCGACGAGGAGCAGGCGCTAGAATCCGCTCGCGGCGACTGCCTTGCCTCCGGGCCGCAAATCAACCGTGACGGGTTGCCTGCCGGGAGTGCTGATGCTCCTGCCGTTCACAGTGAGCGCGATGCCCCCCGGGTTGCCAATCTCCATGGAGACGTGCCGGGTGAATGTCCACGAATGGGTCGTCCCGGCCGAAACGACGGTCTGCCATTCCTGGGCCCCGTTCGCGGAGTACAAGCCGATCCAGCAGTCCTCGGTGGCGGCTAGCTGGATCACCACCGAACGCCGCTGCGCAGTGGCCGCGGCACTCGGGTGGGTAGCAGATGCGGTCGGGGTTGGGCGGCGGACTTGCTCACCGCGCGGCGCCGCGTCCACATGGTGTGATGCGCTCATGACCGAGTGCGCCACCCAGAAGATGATGACGGCCACCACCGCAAGCGCCATTATCGCGCTCCAATTCGGCGGGCGGCGCTCCCTGATCTTGATAGGCGTAGCGGGCTCGAATACCTCGGCAGCGGACACCTGGCCGAGCCCGCCATGCGCCTCGTCGTACTCATGGATCAGCGGCCCTGGATCGATCCCGACGGTCCTGGCCATGCTGCGAATGTGCCCGCGCGCATAAAAATCCCCACCGCACGGGGAAAAATCGTCGTTCTCGATCCCGCGGATGACCGTTTCCCTGATCCGTGTCCGCTGGCTGACCTGCGTAACGCTGAGACCGGCGTCCCGACGGGCGCGTGCCAGGGTATCGCCGATACTCACGCCATTCCTCCGCTAGATCGCCGCCGCCCCGATCTCACGCTCAAGTCTAAACACCGCCCTGGGGCGCAGCGAGACGCCCCGTGCATCGAGAAGGTCAAAATCGACAGTCGGTAAAACGCTCCCCCTGGAGCGAATACCTTCATACCCGGCACCTCCCACAGGCAATCTCCCGCGTATAGGTCAGTCACCGCGCAGGCCGCCGAGAACCTCAGCAAGATCATCTGGCTTGACCAGAACGTCCCGCGCCTTGGAACCCTCACTTGGACCGACGATCCCGCGGCTCTCGAGCAGGTCCATCAGCCGTCCAGCCTTGGCGAAACCCACCCTCAGTTTGCGCTGAAGCATCGAGGTCGAGCCGAACTGGGTGCTGACGATCAGTTCGGCCGCCTGCACGAGGAGCTCGAGATCATCACCGATGTCTTCGTCGATTTCGCGCTTGCGGCCGGCCGGGACGCTGACGTCGTCCCGGTAGGTCGGCTCCGCCTGCTTCTTGCAGTGCGCGACGACCTCGTGGATCTCCTTCTCCGTCACGAACGCGTTCTGCAGCCGCAGCGGTTTGCTGGCCCCCATCGGCAGGAAGAGGGAGTCACCCTGCCCGACCAGCTTCTCCGCACCCGGCTGGTCAAGGATGACCCGGCTATCGGCGAGGCTGGAGGTCGCGAAGGCCAGCCGGGATGGCACGTTGGCCTTGATCAGGCCGGTGACGACGTCAACGCTCGGACGCTGAGTGGCGAGCACCAGATGAATGCCTGCTGCCCGGGCGAGCTGAGTGATCCGGACGACAGAATCTTCCACGTCGCGCGGTGCGACCATCATCAGGTCGGCGAGCTCGTCCACGATCACCAGCAGGTACGGGTACGGCTGGTAGACCCGCTCGCTACCAGGCGCCGGGGTGAGCTTGCCCGCCCGCACCGCCTTGTTGAAGTCGTCCAGATGGCGGAAACCGGACGCGGCGAGGTCGTCGTAGCGCCGCTCCATCTCGCCAACCACCCATTGCAGCGCTTCAGCCGCCCGCTTCGGGTTGGTGATAATGGGGGTGATCAGGTGGGGAATGCCCTCGTACACGGAAAGCTCGACCCGCTTGGGGTCGACGAGGATTGTCCGCACCTCGTCCGGCGTGGCCCTGGAAAGGATCGACGTGATCAGCCCATTGATGCAGGTACTTTTCCCTGCGCCGGTTGCGCCGGCGATCAGCATGTGCGGCATCTTGGCCAGGTTCGCCACGACGGTACGGCCCTCGACATCCTTGCCCAGGCCCACGACCATCGGGTGGTGGTCGTTCACCGCGACCGGGGACCTGAGCACGTCGCCGAGGCTGACGATCTCGCGGTCCGTGTTGGGGATCTCGACACCGATCGCGGACTTGCCCGGTATCGGCGAAAGGATCCTGACGTCGGCGCTCTTGACCGCGTAGGCGATGTTCTTGGACAGCTGGGTGACCCGCTCGACCTTGACGGCAGGGCCAATCTCGATCTCGTACCTGGTCACCGTCGGGCCGCGAGTGAAGTTGGTGACCTGCGCATCGACCTCGAACTGGTCGAGCACCCCGGCGAGCGCGGCGACCACGGCATCGTTTGCCCGGGTACGCATCTTCGGCGCGCTCCCCGGGCGCAGCAATGCGGCGGGCGGGAGCGTGTAGCTGCCATCCGCGGCAGCGGTCAGCGTGAGCTGCTCTGATCCTCGTGCGGCATCACCTGCCGGGCCGGCGGGGTTACGCTGGCCGCCTGTACGTGGCCGGTCCCCTGGCCGCGGCCCGAAACCGAGCCCATCAAGCAGTTCGCCATCGTCGTGCTGATCGGACCCGTGCGGGGTGCCCCCCTGCTGATCGGCCCCGTGCTGACCGGTCCCGTGCTGACCGGTCCCGTGCTGGCTGCCGCTACCGCCCTGACCGGTCCCGTGCTGGCCGCCGCCAAGGTCATCCCCGTGGGGCCCGTGGCGCAGCAGGGCGGCTGCGCCGGTCGGCCCGTCCCCCCCGGACACCCGCCGGCCCTCGCCGACGCCACCGCCGGACAGCAGCGGTGTGTCGTAGGGCTGCACGTGATCGCCGACTTCGATCGCGGCCTTGCGCGCCCGTGTGCCGCGCAGGAGGTGGCCACGGCCCCGCCTAGGGACCTTGCCCGGTCGCGACCCGTCTGTCGGCCCCTCGATCGCCTGCTTCGCGTCATCCGCCTGGCCCGAGGTTCGCTGTTCGCCCCGGACGAAACCGTGCAGATCGGCAAGACGCTCAGGTATCCGGTGCAGCGGCGTAGCCGTGATGACCAGCAGGCCGAAACCGCACAGCAGGGCGAGCAATGGCGCCGCGATCCAGGCGGTGACGGCCCCGACCAGCGGTGCGGAGACGAAGAAGCCGATGAAACCGCCCGCCGAGCGCATGACGGCCGCGCCTGCGGTGGGCGGCGGTGTGCCGTTGGCGATGTGCACGAGACCAAGGACGCCCGTGATCAGCGCCGACCAGCCAATCACTATCCGGCCCGTCTCCGCGTTACGGTCCGGGTGGCGCAGGAACCGCCAGGAAAGCAGGGCGAGCAGCAGCGGAACCGACCACGCCGCTGAGCCGAACGCACCACTCACCACCGCCCACAGGCCGCGGCCGAACGCGCTGCCCAGGTGCCACCAGATGGCCGCGGCAGTGACGAGCGCCGCGCCAAGAATGGCCAGTCCGATGCCGTCCCTGCGGTGCAGCGGGTCCAGATCACGAGCGCTGCGGCCGAACGCCCGGGCCGCGAAACCGACCCCGTGCGCGGCGACCATCCAGGCGCCGATAAGCACATTGGCGAGCCAGCCGAAAAGGATCAGGAACGGATCCTTCGGTCGCTGCGGGGCTGCGCCCTTCCGCTTGCCGCGGCCGCCCTTCCCGCGCGGGCGGCCCCTGCCATTCGGCGGTCGCCGACGTCCCGGCTCCCAGCCATCCCGCCGGCCATCCCGCCGGGCGGTCTGCTGGCCGTCCCGCCGCCCGGATCGCGTGCGGGACCCCTGACCCGAGCCGGCCGCGGGCTCACGCCGGGCACGGCCCGAAGGTGCCGCGGGCATGCGGGCAACGGTACGCGGGGTACGGGTCGCCATGATTGCAACGGTACTGATTAACCCTTTAGGGCCAAAGGCAATGGCGCGCGTGTCGCGAAGATTGTCACCCTGACCGCGCGTCCATACCCCCCGCCACTCCCGCCGCCGCGCACCGCGCGCGCGGAACGAGCGGGCACCACGGGCCGGTACAACGGCCTCGGGCCCAATCATCCGCGGGTTGGTCAGACCTCGACCACGACCGGGATGATCATCGGGCGGCGCCGGTAGGTCTCGTTCACCCAGCGTCCCACCGTGCGCCGGACAAGCTGGCGAAGCTGATGCGAGTCGTTGATGCCGTCGGCGGCGGCGTGTGCGAGCGTCTCCTCGATCAGCGGCCGCACACCTTGCAGCGCCGCGTCGTCGATACCAGAACCGCGCGCGTGAATCTCGGGCCCGCCGAGCAGCTTGCCCGTCGTCGAGTCGACCACGATAACGACGGACACGAACCCCTCGTCACCCAGAATCCGCCGGTCCTTCAGCGACGACTCGGTCACTTCGCCGACAGACAGGCCGTCGACGTATACGTAACCGCACGGCACCGCGCCGGCCACTGACGCCTGCCCGGCCACCAGGTCCACCACGACGCCGTCCTCGGCGATCACTATCCGACGACCCGGCACGCCCGCGAGTTCGGCAAGCTCCGCGTGCGCTCGCAGGTGCCGCCACTCTCCGTGGATGGGCATGAAGCTTGCCGGCCGGGTGAGGTTGAGCACGTAGAGCAGTTCGCCTGCCGGTGCGTGCCCGGACACGTGCACGAGCGCGTTGCCCTTGTGCACCACCCGGGCGCCCCATCGGGTGAGCCCGTTGATCACCCGGTACACCGCGGTCTCGTTTCCCGGGATCAGCGAGGAGGCAAGGATCACCGTGTCGCCCTCGACCACCCGGATCTGATGATCACGGCTAGCCATCCTGGAGAGGGCAGACATCGGCTCGCCCTGCGACCCGGTGGAGACCAGCACGACCTGCTCAGGTGGCAGGTCGTCGACCTCGCGCACGTCCACCATCAGGCCACCTGGCAGCCTCAGGTAGCCGAGATCACGCGCTACCCCCATGTTGCGCACCATCGACCTGCCAACGAACGCGACCTTGCGGCCGTGGCTCGCCGCCGCGTTGAGGACCTGCTGGACCCGGTGCACGTGACTGGCGAAGCACGCCACGATGATCCGCTTCTCGGCGGTGGCGAACACCTCGTCGAGCACCGGGGCGATAGCCCGCTCGCTCGTGACGATGCCGGGCACCTCGGCGTTCGTGGAGTCAGACATGAGCAGATCGATGCCCTCGCCGCCGAGGCGCGCGAATCCCGCCAGATCGGTCAGCCGGCTGTCGAGCGGCAACTGGTCCATCTTGAAGTCGCCGGTATGCAGGACAACCCCCGCGGGGGTGCGGATAGCGAGGGCGAGCGCATCCGGGATGGAATGGTTGACCGCGAAGAATTCGAGGTTAAAGTTCCCGAACGGCTGCCGCGTACCTTCCGCGACCTGAATGGTGACTGGGTCAATGCGATGCTCACTGAGCTTGCTCGCCACCAGCGCGAGGGTGAGCCTCGAGCCGATGAGGGGGATGTCGGCTCGTTCCCGAAGCAGGTACGGCACCGCCCCGATGTGGTCCTCGTGCGCGTGTGTGAGGACGACCGCCTCGACCGAGTCGAGGCGGTCCCGTATGTGGTCGAAGTCAGGCAGGATCAGGTCGACGCCCGGCTGGTCTGATTCTGGGAAGAGGACACCGCAGTCCACGATGAGCAGCCGGCCACGGTACTCGAATACCGTCATGTTCCGGCCGATCTCACCGAGCCCGCCGAGCGGCACAATGCGCAAGCCGTTGGGGGAAAGGGGCGGTGGCGGGTCGAGGTCGGGGTGCGGGTGGCTCACGCGGCCATCCCCGGGATCTTTACGCCGCCCGCCTGCAGGTCGTCACGGAGCTTGTCGATCTCGGCAGGCGTCGCGTCGGCCAGCGGCCCACGCACCGGGCCGCCGGGAAGGCCGGCCAAGCCAAGTGCCGCCTTGGTCATGATCACTCCCTGGTTGCGGAACATCCCCGTGTAAACGGGCAGCAGGCTGCGGTGGATCGCGAGGGCGCTGTTCACGTCTCCCGCGGAGTACGCGTCGATCATGTCATGCAGGCGGTCGCCGACCAGGTGACCCACCACGCTGACGAAGCCGCAGGCGCCGAGAGCGAGCCACGGCAAATTGACCATGTCCGTGCCGCAGTAGTACATGAGGTCGGTCCGTGCGAGCACCCAGGATGTCGCGCCCGGATCGTCCTTGGCGTCCTTGACAGCGACGATGCGCGGGTGTTCGGCCAGTTTGACGAGCGTCTCGGTGGCGATCGGCGCCGCCGTCCTGGCCGGAATGTCGTAGAGCATGACCGGCAGCCCGGTCGAGTCCGCCAGGGCGGTGAAATGCCGGAAGAGGCCTGCCTGCGGTGGCTTGCTGTAGTACGGGGTCACGGCGAGCAGGGCGTGCGCGCCCGTCCGCTCCGCCTGCCTTGCCAGTTCGATCGTATGCGCGGTGTCATTGGTGCCGACGCCCGTCACGACCGTGGCACGATCGCCCACGGCGCCGAGCACCGCGGCGAGCAGGCGCTCCTTTTCCGCGTCCGTAGTAGTGGGCGATTCGCCCGTGGTACCGCTGATCACGAGACCGTCGTTACGCATGTCGTCAACGAGGTAGGTGGCGAGCCTGGCGGCGCCGTCGTAGTCGAGGGAGCCATCGGCAGCCATGGGCGTGACCATCGCGGTCAGCATCTGACCGAACGGCGGAGCTTGCGTACCTGTCATGGACCGAACGCTACCCGCCCGCGGCCGGTCGCGGCAGGCTTGGTCCCGCCGCGGCGGCGGCGCCGTGCTAAACGGGCTGGCCCGCCGGGCCCGTGGCGCACCGTTTCTTTCGCGGTGAGCTGGCGGGCCCGCGGTGGGTCCCCGCGGCCCGCTGCGCACCGCTGACGTGCAGACGCGGCCGACGTGAGCTCGGGGGTACCCACGTCAACCGCGTCTAACTGGCTATCGGCGCCGACGTGGGAACCGTTACTCAAAGGGGTCTGGAGATACCTATGCGTGACTGCCAGGCCACATCGGCCAGTTCAGGCGCCTCAGCTGCACACATCGGAATTTTCGTGACAATCCGGACCCTGTTCGCGGTTGCCAGGCTCATTCTCTGGACGGACGCCCTGCGGTAACTTTGATCAGCCAAGCTGAGCCAGCAGGTTCTTGTCCCAGACCATGATCGTGTACTGGCCAACGTGGTAGGTGCGGACGGGCTGGCCGAATTTCGCCTGCACGGAACCGTACGGCAGCCAGAGGTGAAAGAATCCCGGCTGGCTGTCGAAGACGACAAAGTCGGCCCAGTCCGAACGCGGGTCATACCACGATTGCTTCGATTCCCAGCTTTCCCGTCGCACCGGCTTCGGCAACACCGCCCTGATCGTGACACGGTCCCCGGTATCGACCGTGACGATGCCCGCCTCCCAGTAGCCGCCCAGACCGTACGTCAGGTGATGGCCGGCCAGCCAAACCGCAAGCCGCTCATTGGCCGGCGGAACGGATGGTTGCACCACTTCCCGCGCGAGGCCGATCCCGTAGCCGATCAGCACCGCGCCAAGTACCCATGCGAGCTTGCTGCCGCGGATTCGCGACGCGAGCGTGCGCCCGGCGAGCGCGGCGCCGAACGGCAGTACCACCGCCATCTCCCGCGCGTTCAGCACGCCGGTAGCGAAGGCGCTCGGCAGATACACAGCCACGTTCGCCGCCACCGCGACCGCCAATACCTGGTCGACCAGGCTCGCCCCGGCCACAAACCGTCGCGCCACCAGCCACAGCGCCCAGGCCACCAGCGCCACCCCGGCCAAGTGCAGCGCGGCAAGGACCAGCCCCACACCATGCGGCAGCGCAAAAGTCAGCCCGGCACCCGGATACAGGCCATTGAAGCCAGCGCCGAACAGCGCCAGCAACCCCTCGACCGTGATCCCGGCGCGGACGGGCAGCTGGGCGGCCCCAACAATGCCGAGCGGGACTGAATGGAGGAGGTACCCGCCCTCGTCACGGATCAGCCTGGCCACGATCGACGAAACAGCCACGGAAACCAGCGCCGCGCCGGCCAGGGACACCTCATACCACCGCGCCGCCAGCACCCCCCGGATTCGGCTGGCCGGGTCGCTGACCGGTCCCGGATTACCGGAAAGCTCCCGCGCCACACGCACGCCGCACACCAGCACCAGCGGCGCAACCCCGACGACAAGCACCAGGGAATCGGCGACCAGGACCCACGCAAGCGCGGCGCCGACAACTACCGGCACATACCACCGGGGCCTGGCGCGATCCAGTATCAGCCAGATCAGCAGGAGGGGCACGGACGTCCCGATATGCCCCACCGACAACAGCAGGACGAAGATGCCCACGCCTAGCTGCGGTGCCAGCATGATCCCGGACGCCAGCAGCACCCGGACAGCGGCGTCCTTGCCGGTCGCTTGCCCCTTCGCAAGCAGCGCCGCGAGCAGCACCGCAAGCGTGTAGGTCATCGCCGCCGCGACGTGCGCGGTATCCGGATTCAGCCCGCGGACAAGCTCCACCAGCATGTACTGAGGAAGCTCGGTGGTGTAGAACGACAAGTGCGACATAGACCAGCCATGCAGCAGCAGGTTGCCATGCAGCATGTCCCACGCCATCAGCAGGATGTTCGCCTCGTCCGAGTTCTCCGGATAGGTGCGCGACAACCGAAGGTAGATGAAAAAGAGCACGACCGCGGCAACGACAAAGCCGGCCGGGCCGCTGCAGCGTCCGCCGAGCGGCCGCCAGGTTCCCGCCCAAGCCGCGAGCCGGCCGGATGGGGCAGGTAGCTGCGCCATGGGTGCGCCAGGGGTACGGACGGCTCCGGCCGCTCCTCCCGCAGGTGGCCTTGGCTGAGGCGGCACTGGATCAGGCATCGGCCCTGCGGGCCGACGAGATCACGCCCAGCAAACTACTCACCATCCCGTTCGTGAAGTTGCAGACGCAGGTTTCTCAAAGGTGTCTATGACACATCGCTAAGGTCCGCCCGATAGTGTGACACAGCGCAACCGGCGGGCCCGTATTCCTCATGATGGTCCCGCCAGCGGAGTGGGCGACCCGTGCACGGATAGTCGTGTACTGGCAGTCGTGTACTGGCAGTCGTGTACTGGCAGTCGTGTACTGGCAGTCGTGTACTGGCAGTCGTGTACTGGCAGTCGTGTCACTGACAGTCGTATGCACTGACAGTCGTATCACTGACAGTCGTATGCACTGACAGTCGTGACTGACAGTCATATGCACTGACAGTCCTGACAGTCGTATGCACTGACTGTCCAGCGGCATTCTGACGTTTTCGCTGTGCCTTCCGAGGAGGTAGAAGTCCTGGCAGAAGGGCGAGCCGGTCGGCCCAGCGCGAGGCGACCCGCAGCAAAGGCTCCTCGGTGCGCCTGACGTCGGCCACGGACAAGCGCGCGATTGCGGCAGACGCGGACGCGTCCGCGTTGGTACCTCGGTCTGCGATCTGGTCGAGGACGAACCGGGCCGCTCTGCCTGGCCTGGTCGCCCTCCTAGGGGCGGTCTGCTTCGTCATAGCGCGCCTGCAGACCTGGGCCCACGGCGACATCAGTGCGTTCATAATGCTCGGCAACCATTACGCGAATGCCGCCCAGCTGCCGAAGGGCGTGCGCCTCAGGGCTACCTATGGCTACGACGGCCAATTCTTCTACCGCCTCGCCCTCGACCCAGCCAACCTCAACCACACGGCGTTCGGCATCACCATGGACCAGCCGTACCGGTACACGCGGATTGGCTATCCGGCGCTCACCTGGCTGATCTCGCTCGGCCAGCACCAGTTTGTGCCCGTCGCCCTCGTCGTGGTCAACATCGCGGCCACCGCTGGCCTGGGAGTGCTTGGCGGTCTGTTCGCCCGCCAGTCCGGCCGCCATGCGCTGTGGGGGCTGCTCATGCCCGCGTACTTCGGGCTTCTCACCAGCCTCGGCCGCGACACTGCCGAACCGCTCGCCGCGGTCTGCCTGCTTGGCGGGATGCTCGCCTACCGCCGACGGCGCCCAGTGCTGGCCGCGGCGGCGTTCGCCTACGGCGCCCTCACCAGGGAGACAGTCCTGGTAGTCCCCGCCGCTATCGCGATCACCAGGCTGGCTCAGATGGCCCGCCGCCGGGCCAGGCCCGGGACCGACGACCTGACCTGGGTCGTGCCGGTGACCATCTTCGCCGGGTGGCAGCTGGTGGTGCTGGCCGCGACGGGAAGCCTCCCCCTATTCGCCGATCGCAACCGCAACGTTGGCACGCCGTTCGCTGCCGCCATCCATGCGGTGCTGTATAACTTCGGCCACGTCGTCACGAACCACCCCCGCCAGTTGGACGCCTGGCTCCTTGAGTTCACCATCCTTGTCATCCTCGCTGTCGCGGCGCTGCTGTCGCTGCGCGCCACGACCGCGCCGGCCCACGAACGCCTCGCATTCGTGTTCAGCCTGGTCGAGGTCTGCGTCCTTACCCCCACCATCTGGAGCAGCTACGTCGCCGACTTCAGGTCGTTCATCGAGGTGTACCTGCTCGCCCTGATCATCCTCCTGGCGGCGCCGCTGCGTCACCTCACAACCTTTCGCCGCCCCGCTTTACTTGCGGCGGACCTCCCGCTCGGACGGGCCGCACCGGGCCACCGACGCGCCAAGGAAGGACGCGCCGAAGAAGATCGTGGAGAAGACGAGGATATCGACGGTGGAGACGGCCCGATGAGGCGTGACCCGCCGGGCGATCCGCAACGCCGCGGCCGCGTCCTCCGCTAGGCCCTGCTCCGTTCTGCGCATCAGGGGCATCCTGATCACCTACTGTCGCTCCCACGAGTTGTCCTGCTGGGAGCTGTGTGAACGTCGTCATCAGACGCACGGCCGCCGCCGTGCGCAGACCCTGGTTGATCACGAACGTGCTCGTCATCGGCGTGATGCTGCGGGTCGCGGTGCAGATCGCGTACTGGCCGGCCCTGCTGTACATCGACTCGATCCGGTACCTCTACGCGGAGCCGGGCTGGGCCATGTCGGGTGCGGGTGGCCAGCCCGCAGGGATACGAGCGACATGCTTCCTCGTCACCTCGACGGCACTGCCGCTGCTGTTCGGTGCGGACATCGTGGAATTCTCCCGGCGATACCAGCTACCCGGGCTCGTCACGCTGCCGCTCGCAGGGGCCCTCGGTATCAGCGCGCTCACCAGTCGGCCGCGCGGCCGCAGCCGGGGATGAACCCGTCACGCGCAGAGGTGCCTCACCCGCCGAACGCCGGTACGGCCAGCCGGGTGACCACGGGGGGCGCGAGCCGGGAACCACCGGCACGGCGCGAAGGTGTCACAGCCCCAGGCCCCGGCCGATTATTTCCTTCATGATCTCGGTGGTCCCCCCGAAGATCGTCTGCGCTCTGGCGTCCATGTACGCCCGGGCAACCGGGTATTCGAGCATGTAGCCGTAACCACCGTGCAGCTGAACGCACCTGTCCACCACGCGGTTGCACAGTTCGGTGTTCCACCACTTGAGCATGGACGCTTCTGCCGCGCTCAGCTGCCCGGCATTGTGCTCGGTGATAGCCCGGTCGGTGAAGGCACGCGAGACGGCAAGCTCGGTGGCGATTTCCGCGAGCGCGAACCTGTTGTGCTGGAACTTGCCGATCGGCCGCCCGAACGCCTGCCGCTGCTTGCAGTACCCAAGAGTCTGCTCGAAGATCGACTCGGCGCCCGCAAGCGCCGTGGCGCCGATCGCGACGCGCTCACGCGGCAGGTTCTGCATCAGGTAGGTGAAACCCATGCCGGGCTCGCCGAGCAGGTTCTCCTTGGGTACCCGCACGTCGGAGAAGAACAGCTCCGAGGTGTCCTGCGCGTGCAGGCCGACCTTCTCCAGGTTCCTGCCGCGCTCGAACCCCGCCATGCCACGCTCGACCACGAGCAGGCTGATACCCCGGTGCCCGGCCTCGGCCTCGGTCCGTGCCACGACGATGACCAGATCGCACAACTGGCCGTTGGAGATGAAGGTCTTCTGCCCGCTTAGCAGGTAGTGGTCACCGCGGTCCGCGGCGGTCGTGCGGACGCCCTGCAGGTCGCTGCCCGCGCCGGGCTCGCTCATCGCGATCGCCGTAATGATCTCGCCGGAGCAGTAGCCGGGGAACCACCGGTCCCGCTGCTCCTGGGTGCACAGCCGCAGGAAGTACTGCCCATTGATGTCGTTGTGCACGGAGAAGCCAGGGCCTGATGCGCCAGCCCGCGACATTTCCTCGTTCAGGATCGCGTAGTACCGGTAGTCGGGGTTGCCGCCACCGCCGTATCGCTCGTCGAAGTCGATGCCGAGCAGTCCCGCGCGGCCTGCCGCCAGCCACACGTCACGTGACACGACACCGTCGCGGTCCCACTGCTCGTGGTACGGCTCGATCTCTTTCGCGATGAACGAGCGCACCATGTCACGGAAAGCGTCGTGCTCTTCGGTGAAGATGTCCCTGCGCATGACGGCGCGCTCCGTTCTGCCCCGGTTGGTCCAGCCGAATTGAATGTAACACCCGCGCTTACCGGGGCCCCACTGATGATCCATAACGGGCTGCCGCCATACAACGGGGGGGTCTGCATGTGGTCTGCGCCCTACGGTGCCTCGGGCCCCCGGCGGGCGCGCACAGACGTGGCGGTCCTCGATGGCTGGACGCCGCAATCTCACGGCGGTCCGCTCCGGTTGCCGACGATGGCCGCGAGCGGCGGCATGACGCACGCGACGGCCAGGGCCGCCACACGTACCGGGACGGGCGCCGGGACGAAGAAACCAAACAGCACCAGGGCGAGGCACGGCACCATCACCATGAAGTACCGCCGACGTCTGTCCTTGATCGACCGGTCACGCCGCTCGCGGTCGGTGGGCGTGACGATATCGGGCACGGGGGGCTTGCGGCGCCACACCCGTCGAGTGTCTCAAGCATCGGTCACCGCGCCACGCCTCGGCCCGCCGGAAACTGTTATCGTCACGCATCCGCCGGGGGCGGCCCCCCGGGATCCCCCCGCAGCAGCCGGTACCGCATCCGCGGCAGCCGTTAGGGAGCAGGGCTGGCCCCGGGGGGGCCGACCCACCGGATCCCCCCGCGGCAATCGATGCCGGCTCGGCGGCCGTTAGGGAGCTGGGCTGGCCTCGGGGGGGCGACCGCCGGTCCCCGCAGCCGCCGTTGGGTTAAGCGGCGTTCGGCTCCGGGAGGTACGGCGCCCACTGCGGATCACCTTCGTGCTGCGCACCGATCAGCCGCCAGTGCATGCCGCGCGGGACCACCGGGACCGATCGCAGGGTCCAGCCAAGCTCTTCGAGCAGCCGGTCGGCCTTGCGGTGATTGCACGCCATGCACGAGGCGACGCAATTCTCCCAGGCGTGCGTGCCGCCGCGGCTGCGCGGCAGTACGTGGTCGATCGTCTCTGCCCGGTGGCCGCAGTACCCGCACCTGTAGTCGTCCCTGCGCATGAGCGCAGCCCTGGTCAGCGGGACCCGGTGCCGGTAAGGTACCCGCACGTACCTGCGGAGCCTGATGACGGATGGAACCGCGAGTGCGATCGAGGCCGCGTGCAGCACGGCGCCCGAGGCGTCGTCGTGCACCACGTCTGCCTTATCGCCGAGCACCAGGCAGACCGCCCGCTGCATGCCCAGCGTCGTCATCGGCTCATACGTGGCGTTGAGCAGCAGAACTCGTCGCAATGGCACCTCCATGCGGCGCGGCACGCGGGCCAGCGGGCAGCCTCGCAAAGGTGCGCCCGAGATCCAGTGTGTCCGGTGAGATGTGCATCCGCTACCCCATCCGCCGATGGGCGCGGTGTCCGGCGCACGCCCGCCTGATCACATGGTGATCACCGCCGGGAGCCGCAAACGCCGATCACGCTTGGTCTGCGGTCAGGTTGCGAACCAGCGCCGACGGCGCCACCCGGTCCTGAGTCTCCCCCGCAACGACGGTTGCCCGGTCAGCGAACGACCCGCGTGGTCAGCCGCGGTGGCCATGGCCGCCGACACGCTCGCGTTCCGCGCGCATTTCACCGTCCTGGTGATCAGGAGCCGTGACCTCGGCGAGCAGCCCGAGCGTCTCGGCGTCGCCAGGATTAAGCTCGAGCGCGCGTTCTGCGTCTTCTCTCGCCTCGTGCGGCCGCCCGGCGGCCTGGTGCGCGACGGCCCTGTTGAACAGCAGGGTCGCATCCTCACCCTGCTCGAGTGCATGAGTGAGGTCGGCCGCCGCCGCGTCCGGATCTCCGGCTTCAAGGTCGAGCACCGCACGGCTCGCCCATGCCGCCGCAAGGCCGGGACGCGCCGCGACGGCCGCGTCGAGAGCGGCGCGCGCCGCCGCCGCCTTGCCGCTCGCGGCCTCAAGCTGTCCGACGACGCACAGCAGGTAGGGGTTGCCAGGATCCCTCGAAAGCCCGGCATTCACATCCGTCCAGGCCGCAGCGCCATCACCGCGCGCGGCGAGGATGCCTGCCCTGTTGATGTAGGCAGCTAGGAAGTCGGGGTCGAGTTCGAGTACCCGGTCAAGATCGGCGAGTTCCCCGTCGTCCTCGCCACGCGCGGCACGCACGTCGGCGCGGTTGTAATGCAATTCGGGGAAGGGCAGGGACAGCCGCTGCGCCGCCGCATAGGCAGCAAGCGCCTCGTCGTCGCGGCCGAGGAGGTGCAACAGGTTGCCCCGCTCGAAGTGGTATTCCCCGTAGGTCGGGTCGAGGGCAACGAGCCGGTTGTGCATGACCAGTGCGCGGTGCAGCTCGCCGCACATCGTCAGCAGCCGGGCGCGGTTGGCGAGCAGGGAACAGCGGTCCAGCGGGTGGCTGCCGGCCGGTAGCGCGCTATCAAAAAGCAAAAGGGCCTCATCGACAAGCTGAGCCGCCCGCTTGGCATTGCCGAGCCGCATCTCAATCAGCGCGCGGCCGTTCTTAGTGAACGCCAGGTTAAAGGCGCGCTCGGCCGGATCTGGCAGCGCTGCCGCGAACGCGATCGCCTTGTTGATCCATAACCGCGCCGCTACCGGGTCGCGGTGGGACGGATCGTGGTGACGTGCGTACAGCATCGCCGTTTCGTACGCTGCTGTCCGGTGCACGGACGGGTCCACGCAGACCGCCCGCGCCTCGTCGTAGAGCGCTTCAGCCGCAGCGCCGCGGCCGAGCGCCGCGAGTGAGCCTGCGGCAAGCGACGTGAACAGCCACCAGTGCCGCAGGTCACGCTGTGCGCTGGCGAGGGCCCGACCGCGTGCGCCGAGGTCGGCCACGGCGTCATGGAAGCCAGCCGCGAAACAGTGCTCCGCCGCCGCCGCGAGCGCGCGCACTCCCGCGCCAGCCGGATCGGTCCCCCGCTCCCGGTGGTAAGGAATGGCGCCTAACCGGGCCGCGACCTCGCCGCTGCGCGCAAGTTCATCCGCACGTGCGTCGTGCAGCCGGGCGCGCGCGGCGCCGCTCAGGCTTGCATACGCATCAAGCAGGGCCGGATCGTCGCAAACGCCGTCGCCGCTGACGTAGCGCGCGGCAAGGGATCGAGTCTCGGCTCCGGCCGGTTGCCCGCATGTTCCAGTTTCCGCGCCTGCCTCCCGTTCGCCGCTTGCCCTAACTCCCCCGCCGGCGTCGAGTTCCGCGCTGGTCCTGTCGCGCTCAGACACCCGATTCCTGGTGACCACCCGGACCTGCACAGCGCGCGCGGCGAGCGCGTCGACGAGCGTTTCGGCCGCTTCGCAGGCTGCCCTTGCGCGCGATGCGCCGCCCGGCGGCCGCGGCGATGCGCCTTCAGCGACAGCGCCCGGGCCCGCTTCGCAGGCGACGATCGTGAGCAGGGACGGGTCAAGCCTGCGCACCAGCACGGCGACTAGCTCACGATCGGACGGGTCGGCGTGGTGCAGATTCTCGATGACGAGCGAGCGCGGCGCGCCGCCAAGGCCGAGCAGGTAGTCGCGGAGGAAGTCGGTGACACCGTGTGCGAGCCTGCGGGTACGTAGCCGTGGATACACGCGCGTACGCTGGCCCGGCGGCACGCTCTCAGCCAGAGCCTCCCTGACAACAGGGACGGCGTCACACATTTCGGGCACAAGCGCCCGGATCTCGATGTCGTGGCGGCGGGCGAGCGCCGGATCCGAGCGCAGCGCGGCGTCGGTGATTCCACGGACGATCACGCCACCAGCCGTATATGGCCCGCGGAGCCTGGCATGGGCGTCAACCGGGGCGAAGAGACGCGCGGGCAGGCCCATGGCAGCGATCAGTCGTTCCCGGTCGGCGCGCGAGCCGCCAACAACCCAGCGGTGACGGAACTCGCTGGTCCCCAGGTCCGCAGGTGGCGCGTTGCCGCGTAGCCGCAAGAAAGAGCCCACAAGTTCGCGTGGCAGGGAACCTGACCGCTGGCCTGGCAAGTACCGCGACGGATAAGGAATGGGGAAGGGCAGCGGAGCCGCCGCGATTACGCGGGAGAGCCGGGGCCCCAGCGGCCCCAGGGCGCCGGACACCAGCGCGCCGGACACCAGCGCACCGGACGACAGGGCGCGGGACATCAGCGCGCGGGACACCAGCGCGCCGGACACCAGCGCGCCGGACACCAGCGCGCCGCACGGCAGTGCGGCGTACGGCAGTCCGGCGTACGGCAGTGCGGCGTACGGCAGTGCGGCGTACGGCAGTGCGCCGGACGGCAGTGCGCCGTACGGTCGGGTGCCCGACAGCAGCGCGCATGGCGGCGACGACGGACACCTGGCCTCTCCCCGGGCCTGGCCTGACCCCGGGAAAAGCCCGGCTGAGCCCCCAACGTGTTGGGTCGGAAACATCTCACACCCCTGTTATCTGCGACGAGCCCGGGCGGCGCGCACGCGCCACAACGACGGCCGACAGGCCGCGCTCGCGGCGTCCGGCGCCATTTCAGCCCACGTGGGCCCGAGTGGCCGGTGCGCGTTGCGGCGTCATATGAAGGACAGCACCGGGCAGCAATGCCGGGCGGCCGCCGTGCATCTCGATGAATATGCAACGACATCGGTGCGACCTCCAGCACTGGCTGTTCAACGGCCGCCGGGCCATCGTCCGCACGTTTAGGGGCAGCGACAGCGCATCGCTCGCCTGGCCAGGCCCTGATCCCGGGCGCGCCTGGGCTCGCGGGAATCGAGCAGGCACTGGGGCCGGCCAGCGACGGCAAACGCCGCCGATGGCCGGTCGCCCATTCCGAACCCGCAATGGCCTACGGCGTGGCCGTCTTTCGCCTACCTGCTGCAGTGGAGCGTGGTAGCGATTCCGGTCAGCCGCACCATGCCTGGCTTACGCACGATGATCTTCTTCATCAGAACCTCCTGACAGGCGGCAACCACTCGATGACGGCTTGCCAGGTCCGCGCTCGATACAAGATGCAGTATGTCAGTAGCTATGTGTAACGTCAAGAATATGTTTACTTCGGATAGTTTCTTACGCTTCGTCTTGTTAACCACATGTTAATGGCGTTTTTTCTTGTTCGAGCTATATCAGCTCTGTTGTGTGGAATCATCCACCCACATTTTCTGGGACACCCTGCTCCACTGGGAGTATCTGGCGCGGGATCCCCGGAGCAGTTCGATGTCGGCGCCACTCCCGCGGGTAGCCGCACGAGACCTCCTCGAACCGCACCCCGTCCTGCCAGGTTGTGCGCGGGATGTGCAGATGGCCGTACACGACGGCGATCGCGCCGTACCTGATATGCCAATCGGCGGTCTGCTCGGTGCCGCACCACTGCGCGAATTCCGGATAGCGCAAGATCCTCGTCGGCTCGCGCGTCAGCGGAAAGTGATTGACGAGCACGGTGGGCAGGCCCGGATCACGGTCGGCGAGCCTGCGCCGGGTAACGGCAAGCCTGGCCGCGCACCAAGCCTCGCGGCTCGGATAGGGATCCGGGTCCAGCAGCATTTCGTCGGTGCACACCACACCCGCGCTATACGCCGCCGCGAGCCCGGCTTCCTTGCTTGCGGCGCCTTCTGGCCGGAACGTGTAGTCGTAGAGCAAGAACATGGGTGCGATGGTTACCGGACCGTCCTGGCCTTGCCAGACAGGAAAAGGATCCTCGGGGGTGAGGACGCCGATATCCCGGCACAACTCCACCAGGTGCAGGTATCGATCCTCGCCGCGCAGTTGCACGGGATCGCCGCGCGGCGTCCAGAGCTCATGGTTGCCCGGCGCCCACACGACCCTGGCAAACTTCTGCGCCAGCGTGCGGAGGGCCCAGGTGATGTCGGCGATCTGCTCACCGACATCACCGGCCACCAGCAGCCAGTCCGCGGCAGACTGCGGGCGCAGGTTCTCGGTGATCTCCCGGTTCTCTGGATAGCCGATGTGGAGGTCGCTGATGGCGAGCAGTTTGCGCGCCGTAGCGTGAGCGGCCGACATGAATGCGATCGTGACACATCAACGGGCCCCGCGGTATCAGGCACGTCGCTGGCCAATCCGTATGGCACCGGCTGTCACCCTTGCCACCTGGCCCGATACCGGCAGCGTGTTTGGTCAGGTCACTAGGCGGACTAGGGCGCGTCCCGTGCACCTTGGTGGATGCGGGCACGCCGACCGCGCCACCGAAGATCCACGGGGATACGCGCTAAGAGCCCAGAGAGCCTAAGCGCTCACCGCCACGGGAAGCGCGGCGATCTGGTCGCGCAGGCCCTGCGCCTTGGCGCCGCTGCCCGTCCGGGCGTCAGCAGCACTGACCAGCTGCCGAGCCCGGTTAAGCACGATCTCCGGGCGATGGTCCGCGGGGAGATCCCTGATCGCCGCCTCGCCGATACGCAGCGCCTCCTCAACCTCGCCGCGGATGAGCCTGAACATCGCGCGATCGAAGTGGATCAGCGAGCGGTCGAGTCGTTCGGTCGCCGGATAAGCCTTGAGCGCGTCGGCGAGCACGTGGTCGGCGTCCGGAGCGCCAAGCGCGGCAAGGGCCTCGCCCTGGTGGAAGAGCAACTGCCGCTCGGTGTACCCAAAGGCGGTGTCAGCCCGCTGGTCCTCAGCGAGCTGGCCAAAAACCGTATGCGCCCGGGTGATCGCACGCTGCGCCTGTTCCGCCACGCCTGGACGGCCCGCCCCGGCCTTGGCGAGTGCACGCGCCTCGATCATCGGAGCCAGCGCGCCGGCCGCGCAGGGCGCCCGGCCCGCCAGGTCCTGGCTGATGCGGGCGAGCCGCAGCGCCTCACGTGCGTCGCCGTAATACAGCGGAACCAGTCCTTCCCTGGCGACGACCCAGGCACGCAGCGCCCGGTCTCCCGTTTCGTCCGCCGCCGTGCGCGCGGTGCGGAAGAACGACCTGGCCAGCCGGTGGTCACCGACATCGATCATCGTCATCCCTGCCAGCGCCGCAAGGTGGGCAGCCAGGCGGCATAGCCGCTCCTGCGCCTCGATCGACTGCCGCTCATCGCACATTCTTCGCACGTCGCTGAGATCAAGGAGGACATCGCAGATCAGGCGGAGCGGCGGTACGGTCATGTACTGCCGCCCGTAACCGGCTGCGGCCTCCTCCCACTGGTCGAGTGTCGTGGCCGCGACGCCGCTCCTCAGCAGTGCGTCATCGAGCCGGCGCCTGACACCATCGACAGCGCCGAAGAAGCGGCTGTCCAGTGAGACGCCCGACCCGGCGATCAGCTGCAGCAAGGTTCGTCGTAACACGTCCTCATGCTCCTCGCCCGTAGCGCCAAAGTGATCACAGGCGCCGCTACCTGCCGACGCGGATGCGGCGCCCGCGCCTTCGCGGTCGCGGCCCGCGGCCGCGATTGCACCAGCAGAGTCGCGCTCGTTGCCATTGACCCGATCGCCCACCTGGACCGCACACCTGTGACTGCGGCCACAGAAGCACCGGGCCGCGTAACCAAGATCGGCCGGCTCGGCTCGGTACACCGCGCATAGGTAGTGCAGGTATTCGGCCCCCGGACGCTTGTGGCCGCTCTCATAGGCGGACAGCAGGGTCTCACTGAAGCGCGGCGCGCTCCGGCCCTCATGCTGATACCAGGCCTTGACCTGCTCGACGATGTCGGCAAGCGCCGTGCCGCACGCCAGCCGGTAAGCGCGGATCCAGGTCGTGCCGAACACGGGCTCACACTCGTCGTGGATCGACGCGGCGATCGCCGCTGCCGTGCGCCCTGCGACCAGGCCATGGGCTCGGATCCTGCGCGCAATGGTGGCTTCTTTCTGCATGTCGCCGCCGGCCAGGTCGGCTGGCCTGACGGACGGGACTTTTTCGGTGTCGTGTGGTTCCGCACACGACCTGACATGTCGAACGGCGGTCGCGACGTGCTGCCCAGACATACCGGCCCCTTCCCCCTCGCTTTGCTCACCTGACTCCGGCCGGATCATTCTAGCTGACGCAGCGTCACCTACTCGTTGCTCTCCGCCAACCCACAATGGCATGTAATCAAGTCGATCACACGATGCTCGCCGGATCATGGCGAATGATCCTCACACCGAGGTGAACCTTCCTTGCCCTGCCATGCATAGATCCTGAACGCCTGCCGGGAGACAGTGTTTGACCGCACTGTATCCATATTGCGATTCTCATTTCACATGTTGCGTAATGCGCAGCCCATGTAAAGGATCAGGCGGATGCAGCTGAGCTGCCATGACTACAGAAGGTGATCTAAATTTTTCAGCCGGTAGTAGATCATTTGACGCGACCGTGGTTATGGAATGCGCAGAATGTCCGTTCTGTACAAGAAATGGGCCCGCAGCTGGATCGTGATGAGCAAACGACATCAGCAAGCGTGACGCGGACCATAAGTGGACTGAGATGATAGGGAGGCATGCCATGGACGGGCAAGACGGCATGGCCGATCCGGGCACGGCAGCCGGATCAGGCGCCAGGGCGCGGCGGAGCGAGGGCACCAGGCCTGCTGCCGCAACAGGGCCGTCAGCCGCCTGTAGAGCGGACGACGGAGTACGCCGCCACTACCACGGTGCGATGGCCTACCTGAAGGACCTCGCGGCTGAACTTGATTCTCGCGGGCTGGCGGCCCGGGTGATCCGGACGGGGACCGGAGTGGCATTCGTTCGTGTCGTCAATCCACTGGCGACGACAATGCGTGAGAACGTCACGTGCGCGCCCTCACCGGTCGGCCTCCACGATTGGTACTACTGGTGGTCGTGGGGCGAATGCATGCACCGTGTCGACGACCCGGCCGGGGCGGCATCGAAGGTCGCGCACGTCTTAGACGCGGCGGCGGCGCCGACCGGATAGCGTCCGCGGCCCGGCCGACGTGCGCGGGCACCGCGGCATCGGCCAGTATGAGGGGCAGTCCGCAGACGGGACCAGCGATCGGCCACGGACGCGGCCTTGACCGACCGGCCCGTCGCTCCCGGCATGAAAGGGAACCACGGTGACTGCCCTCGCGCCGGCCGTGCCCGTCGCCGGCGGGGTGCCTGACACCCTGCTCGCGGCTTGCGGCCCAGACCCAGGCATCGCGTGCCGGCTGGTGTGGGACCTGTCGCACAACGTCGGTGCGGCCACGCTGACGACGGTCTACCTGGCCGGCCCCATCAGCGTCGTGCTACGGGTCGCCTTTGTGGTGGTCCTCGCGTTCGTGGCGCGGATGCTCATTCACCGGCTCATTACCAGGCTGACCAACCGGGCCGCCGGGATGGCGCAATCGAGCCGGCGGCGCGGACCGGGCACAGCGGCCCAGCTGCTCTTCACCGAGCGGCGCAAGCAGCGCGCCCACGCGCTCGGCTCGATTCTCCGTAGCATCTCTTCCACGGTGATCTTGGGTATCGCAGCCATCTACATTCTTGGTTACCTTGGCCTCAACCTCGCGCCGATACTCGCCAGCGCGGGCGTGCTCGGCGTTGCCGTGGGATTCGGTGCGCAGAGCCTGGTCAAGGATTTCCTGTCGGGCATCTTCATGCTCATCGAAGATCAGTATGGCGTCGGCGACGTCATCGACGCAGGTGCGGCCACCGGGACGGTGGAGACCGTGGGCCTTCGTGTCACCAGGCTGCGTGACGTCAACGGTGTTGTCTGGCACGTCCGCAACGGCACGATCGACCGGATAGGAAACGAGTCCCAAGGCTGGTCGCGCGCGGTCATCGACCTGCCAGTCGAATGCGACCAGGACATTGCCCGGGTCCGCGCGATCATGAAGCAAGCCGCTGGAATCATGTGGGCCGATCCGCACTGGCAGCCGGTCATCCTGGAAGAGCCAGAAGTCTGGGGTGTCCAGGCACTTTCCGGCCGCGCCGTCGTGCTGCGATTGGTCGCGAAGACCGTGCCGCTCAAACAGTGGGAAGTCGCCAGAGAGCTTCGCGAGCGGCTGAAGACAGCCTTGGAGAGCAACCATGTGCCACTGGCCGCGCTCGACGGCGACGACTGAGACGCGGCCAAGCCCGGATGACGGCGCACTACCCTTGTGACCAGCCATGAATGACTCAACAGAACTCACCTTCTTCGATGCGGTAGGCGGCGAGGAGACCTTCCGCCGTCTCGTCAGCCGCTTTTACGCCGAGGTCGCTGATGATCCGCTGTTGCGGCCGGTATATCCGAGCGAGGACCTGGGACCAGCTGAGGAGCACCTGCGGTTGTTCCTGATCCAGTACTGGGGCGGGCCCCGCAGCTACAGCGAGCAGCGCGGCCATCCGAGGCTGCGCATGCGCCACGCCCCGTTCCGGATCGGCGAAGCGGAGCGGGATGCTTGGCTGCGTCATATGCGCACCGCGCTCGATGACCTGCGGCTCGACCCGCAACTGGAGGCGCAGTTGTGGGACTACCTGGTGATGGCGGCGGCCAGCCTGGTCAACTCGCCGGGACATGGCGAAGCCGGCACGAAGACGCTGCCAGTGGCCCCGCAGTAGCTGACGGCGGGCCCCGGTCGAACCTGCGCGTGGCCGACGACGCGGCTAGCACGCTGTCACCCCGCGCAGCCGTTAAGACAAATACCTTGGCGCCCGCGGCGTACCGGGCCGGGCGGGCTGAACTCGGCAGTCAGCCCCGCGTGAGTTTGCGGTACGTCACCCGGTGGGGGCGGGCCGCCTCGGCACCCAGCCGCTCGACCTTGTTCTTCTCGTATGCCTCGAAGTTGCCCTCGAACCAGAACCAGCTGGCGTCGCCCTCCCAGGCCAGGATGTGGGTGGCGACGCGGTCGAGAAACCACCGGTCGTGACTGGTGATCACGGCGCAGCCAGGGAAGTCGAGCAGCGCGTTCTCCAGCGACGAAAGGGTTTCCACGTCGAGGTCGTTGGTCGGCTCGTCGAGTAGCAGAAGGTTGCCGCCCTGCTTGAGGGTGAGGGCCAGGTTGACCCGGTTCCGCTCGCCGCCGGAAAGCACGCCAGCCGGCTTTTGCTGATCGGGCCCCTTGAAGCCGAACGCCGCAACGTAGGCACGGCTCGGTATCTCGACGCTACCCGCACGGATGTAGGACTCGCCGTCTGAAATGACCTCCCACACGTTCTTGTCTGGCGCGATCCGGCCGCGCGACTGGTCGACATAGGAGATCACTACGGTGCCGCCTACCCGGATGACACCCGCGTCCGGCTGCTCCTCGCCCACTATCATCTTGAACAGGGTGGTCTTGCCGACCCCGTTCGGCCCGATGACGCCGACTATGCCGCCCTGCGGCAGTGCGAAGTTCAGGTCCTCGATCAGCACCCGGTCGCCGAAGCCCTTGGTGAGCTGCTCCGCCTCGACCACGAGCCTGCCCAGCCGCGGGCCCGGTGGTATCTGGATCTCTTCGAAGTCCAGCTTCCTGCGCTTGCCCGCCTCCGCGGCCATCTCCTCGTACCGGTCCAGCCGCGCCCGGCTCTTGGCCTGCCGCGCTCTCGGTGCTGCGCGCACCCACTCAAGCTCGTCTTCCAGGCGCTTGCGCCGCTTGACATCCTTGGCGCCCTCGACCTTGATCCTGGCAGCCTTGTTCTCCAGGTAGGTCGAATAGTTGCCCTCGTACGGATGGGTCTGACCACGGTCAAGCTCGAGGATCCAGCCCGCCACGTTGTCGAGGAAGTACCGATCGTGCGTGACGGCCACCACGGTGCCCGGATATTTGTCGAGGTGCTGTTCCAGCCACTGGACGCTCTCGGCGTCAAGATGGTTTGTCGGCTCGTCGAGCAGCAGCAGGTCCGGCTGGGACAGCAGCAGCTTGCACAGCGCGACGCGCCGCCGCTCGCCGCCAGAAAGCATCCCCACCCCGGAATCGGGGGGCGGGCAGCGCAGCGCGTCCATCGCTTGCTCGAGCTGGCTGTCGAGGTCCCATGCCTCGCGGTGGTCGAGCTGCTCCTGCAGCCGGCCCAGCTCGCCCAAAAGCTCGTCCGAGTAGTCGACCGCTAGCTTCTCAGCGATCTCGTTGTACCGGTCAAGCAGCGCCTTAGTCTCCGCGACGCCCTCTTCGACGTTGCCGAGTACGGTCTTGTCCTCGTTGAGCTTCGGCTCCTGCTCCAGGATCCCGACGGAGTAACCGGGCATCAGCCGTGCCTCACCATTCGACGGCTGCTCGATCCCCGCCATGATCTTCAACAGCGTCGACTTACCTGTACCGTTCGGCCCGACCACGCCGATCTTGGCCCCGGGCAGGAAGGCAAGCGTGACGTCGTCGAGAATTACCTTGTCGCCGTGCGCCTTGCGCACAGCACGCATCTGGTAGATGAACTCGGGCATGGCATCAAGAGTATTTGCTTCTCAAACCGTCTCGGCCGCAGGGGCCAAGCGCACTTAAACGACGCCGACATCTGGTTCCCGCGCGTCCTGGCCACCGAGCCGCACGGTTTCCGCATCCCCAGGGGTGAACATGCACACGCGGTCTCGACCGGCTTTCTTGGCTCGGTAGAGCGCAAGATCGGCCGCCGCGAGGAGCTCGAACAGGTCGTGGCCATGAGTGCCGAGCATCGCCACGCCGATCGAGACCGTCACCTTCACCGTGTGCTCCGCGGCGGGGACGGCCAGCTCGCTGATCCGGACCCGCATCCGTTCGGCTACCAGGTGCGCGTCGGCGACGCTGGTGCGCGGCAGCAGCGCGACGAACTCCTCACCGCCAAACCGGCCAACGAGATCGCAGCCGCGGACAAGCAGGCGCAGCGCCGCCGATAGCCCGGCGAGCACTTGATCGCCTGTCAGATGACCGCAGGTGTCATTGACCCTCTTGAAATGATCGATGTCGATGAGCAGGAGCGCGACCGGTTCCCTCGCACGCAGTGCTTTGCCGATCTCGGTGTCTGCCTCCCGCTGCCAGGCCGCCGCGTTGAGCAAACCGGTCTTCGCGTCAATCCGCGCTGCCGCCCGCAGCTGCTTATGCAGCAGGCTCCGCTGCAGCACGACCACCGGCGGCAGCGCGACGAACAACAGCGCGGCGCTTTCCACGCATGCGATGGTGACAAGCACCCCCAGGCAGAGCTCGGCAACGTCGAGGAGCAAGCTTTCCCTGTCCCAGAGCACTGCGCGCCATGCCGTCCGCCGCTCGGCCAGATGCGCGGCGATAGCGACCAGGGCAACGTTCACGATCGTGAACAACACCGCGCAGGCGACGGCGGCCGTCAGCATGGCGGGATAGGTGAGCCAGACGTCAGGGTCGGCGCGTGCGGCGTTCCCCGCGATCCGGGTACCGAGCCATTCGAAGACAACAGATGCCGCGGCGCCAGCCAGACCAAGGACGGCCGCACTGAATGCGCGGCGGAAGACGAGCGTGTGCCTGACTCTTAGCTGAAGCAGGAAGCTGATGGGCAACGGCGCCAGCAGCGCGTAGAGCGGCGGAAGCAGGAGGGCGACAGGCAGCCACCACGCGGATAGCAGATCCCGCGAGACACCGGCGGGCATGCCGAGGCGCCTGGTGGCTTCGATGCACACGGCGCTGCAGGCCAGCAACGACACGAATAGCATGAACTCGCGGGTGTGCAGCGCGGTCCGGGTAATCTCCCAGCCGATCAGCGCGACATCCACGCCTACTACAGGCAGCAGGTAGGCAAGCAGCAGTGGCCGCTGGTCAAAGAGCGGCAAGTGCGCAAGCCACCGTGCCATTAACCGACCCCGGCCGCGGCGCGTACCGCGCCGGATCACTACCTGATAAGCGGGTGACATGCCTTCCACTCCCAGTCCCGTGGCTCCATGCCTGGTCCTGTAGCTGTAGGGGTCGTCACATTGAGTAATAGCGTAGATGCAAATTGTGCGCTCGACTGAGAAAACGAGTATGTTGGGCCGCGCAGCTACCCCGACGGGGCGGAGCGCCATCATCCTTGGCACCCGTGACCCGCCGCTGCCCGGCGCCAAAGCGGCTGCGGACCCGGCAGATCCCGGTCAGCCATTCACCGCTAGGCGTCATCCGCAGCATCGGCCCGGCCCAGGTACAGACCGCGGCCAGATTCCGGGCCGGACGTTGCAGACGAGGTTCCGGGCTGGCTGTTGCAGCCTCGGTGCGGGGCCGAGATATTGCAGCCACGGTTCGGGGCCCAGGTGTTGCGGCGCGGTCCTGGCCAGACACCCAATGACGTCCCGGGCAGGCCCGGGGCCAGTGCCACTGGCCGGCGCAGGCCAAGGCGTCTCGAAAACAGTAGTTCGGGACGACGGAACCCGCCTGGGCAAGCCTGCGACGGACACGCGTGGCCCGCTCAGGTAGCGGCCGGTTAGTCGGCGGGCGCCTGGCCGACGCCGACGCTGGTGGCCGCCGGGGCCCGGCCGATGTGCGCTCGAAACACGACGGCGGCTCCAAGCCGGCCCGGGGCCACGTGACGGCAGAGCGGTGCACGGCAGGCGTGGGCATGGGGGTATTGCCTGCGCCGCCAGCCAGGATGCCTGGCTGGCGGCGGATGGAAACGATTGGAGGAGACCGCACTGATGCGAGGCGTCATCTGGACGTGACAGTCCTGTTGAGAGCGTCGGCGCGGTTGCGGAGCAGACTAGGCAGCCCGTCCAACCTGCTGCGCATCCGTTCCATCCGAGCTAGGCACGGGGTCGTCAGGACCGTTGATTTCGCCACCGCCAACGCCACCGCCGCGGCCACCAGCGCCGTCGGCTGCGAAGTCGGGTGACGACGCCTCGATCCCGGCATCATCGAACAGGTCGGCCACGGGGAACTCATCGTCCGGAGCGTGCGCCGGTTGCGGGGCGTCTGCTGCCTCCTCTGTCGTTTCCTCCGGCTCGCCGTCCCCGAACCGCTCGTCCCCGAACCGCTCGTCCCCGGACGGCTCGTCTGCGGGCCGATCATCCGCGGACCGATCATCCGCGGACCGAATTTGCCAGCCGTTGGCTGGATACCCGCCAGGCTCGAACCGGTCATCGCCCGCCGCAGGGAGACCGCCTGCGGCCAGCTGCTGGGCGAGCCTAAGTGCGGGTGCGTCACCCGGTGAGCGCTTGGTGCGCAGGAAGTGGGCCACGCCGCGGGTGAGATCGTGGCCGAGCGTGGACGCGTCCACCTCGACCGCGGTCCGCTGGTTTCCGGCCTTGTCGTCAAACTGCCGCACCCGCATCCGCCCCTTGACCACGACGGGGTCACCCTTTCGCAGGCACGCGGCGACGTTGGTCGCGAGCGAGCGCCAGCACGTCACTGTGACATACGAGGTATCCCCGTCGGACCACTGACCGGTGTCCTTGTCGTGACGTCGGGGTGTCACTCCGACGCGCATGTTCGCCACAAATTGCCCGGCCTTCGTCACGACCAAGGCCGGCTTGCTCGCCACGTAACCGACCACGGTTATCTGTGCTTCGTTCATCGCAGTCCCTCCTCGGCTCCCGGCCGCGCGGCGCGGCCGGCTCTGCGATCCACAGTCGGTTAACCGGGCGACGCCCGCCATGGCGAGCTCGGTTCTGTGGACAAGGACACGCGCTTGTGCCGGCTGTGGAAAGAAGAGCACGATCATGAGGGGACCGTGGGATGATCCGTGCCGGGCTCAGGCGCCAACGAGTTCCGTCAGGCTCATGCCGACCCAGCTCCACCGGCTCCTGCGCCAGCCAGATCCGTCCGCTCAAGCGCCAACCAATTCCGCCGGCTCAGTGATCACGTCGACAAGTGCGCCGTTGCGCAGCGCCGTGATGGCGAACGGGCGCCCGATGGCCTCGGCGAACATCAGCCGCTGCAGGGCCTGGGCGCCGTCCACAGGGTGTCCGCCGGCGTAGACCAGCAGGTCACCGACCCGGAGGCCAGCTCGGTCAGCGGGCCCCCCAGGTACCACTTCTACCACCCGGATGCCCCGCCCTGAGCTGCCATGTTCACGGAACTTGGGCGGCAGCGGCGCGGGCTTGGTGATGAGCCCGAGGTAGGCACGGCGGACTCGGCCGTCTTGCATCAGGGACGCGATGATCCGCCTCGTCGTCGAGTTCACCGGGACAGCAAGACCCAGGCCGATCCCCGCCACGGCGGTGTTGATGCCAACGACGCGTGCGTTCGCGTCCGCGAGTGCCCCGCCGGAGCTCCCTGGGTTCAGCGCGGCGTCCGTCTGGATTACATCTTCGATCATCCGCGTCGCGACACCCGACCGAGTGGTCGTGTCCGTGCGGGCGGGCAGCGACCTGCCCAGGGCGCTCACCACGCCGGCGGTGACTGAGCCCGCCAGGCCCAGCGGGTTGCCTACAGCGACGACAAGCTGCCCGACAACAAGAGAATCGGCGTCACCAAGCTCGGCGGGGTCGGGCGTCGGCCCTGCCGCGCGGACCACGGCCAGATCAGAGAGCGGATCGGCACCCACAACCGTGCACCCAACGCTGGAACCATCGGCGAACTCGGCCGTTCCCGCCTGAGCGAGCCCGACGACATGCGCATTGGTGAGCAGGAAACCGTCCGAGGTGAAAACGACGGCGGAGCCGAGGCTCTGGCCGCCCGTGGCGCGACGACTCGGGATGCGCAGGCTTGCGACCCGCGGCGTGAGCTGCGCCGCAGCGCCGGTGACGATCTGCGAATACGCGTCGAAGGGCGAACTGACTGTCATGCGGGCCTCCGAAAGCAGATTACAAGATTACATCTCCCGAACGGCTCCGCGGAGGCGCGGCTTCCTCGAATTGCTTACGCCATGAGCAGAAGTCGATCAATCGGGTGAGCTCGCACGCGCGGAGCTGGCATGGCTGGATGGATCCACGCCGCTGCCCAGACAGGGCCGGGTTGTTCAGACGGGCCCAGACAAGGCCCGGTTGTTCAGACAAGGCCCGGTTGTTCAGACAAGGCCGGTGCTGCGCAGCTCGTCGCGGTATCTCGTGTACTCGGAGAGTTCCTGTTGAATCGGCATCAAGACCTTGTCCTGGGCAACGGCGGCGATCCGGCTACGCATGAGCTCGACGATCTGGCCTCGCTGCCGTTCTGCGGCCATCGCGACGAAATTCTGGCAGCCCGCCGAGGTCAGCCAGCCGAGCAGCAGGATCGCGGCGATCACGACGCAGACCCATGGGATGAGGGTGGGGTCGGCGAGCAGCGGGGTCGACTGGCCCGAAACGCCGAACACGCCGAATGCCAGCAGTGCGACGAGCCACGCAAGCCCGGCGATGGTCAACGCTATGAGAGCCCACTGCCACACCCGGACCAGTCGCCACCAACTCGGGATCCGGTTCGCGACGGGAAGCGATTCCTTCAACGCGCTGCCGAGATCGGCCGGAATCTGGTCAGCCTGTGACCTCGCCGCCGTGCGGACCGTTCGCGACCATGGCTTCGGAAGGGAGACACAGATATCCCCGGCCAGGGCGCTGAGCGTGTTGTCGATATCGGCCTGCTGAGCGCCGACTGGCCCGCCGACCATCCCGCGCAGTTCCTCGCGCAGGTCGCCGAGATGCATGTTGCGCACCGGGTCGCGACCCGGCAGGCGTTCGGCAAGACGGGCGACCGGCCAGCCCACGTAGTCGGTCGCGCGCAACTCGTACGCGCTCTGAAATCCGTCGCCGACCGCCGCTACGCCTGCCGCCGCGGCAAAAGCGTCCACCAAGCGCGCCGCGTAGTCCGCATCAACCGCCGACACGACGGGGTCCGCCGCCTGGTATGCGGCGAAACGCGGCAGCAGTGCGTCCACGTCGGCGGCGATGCGCTCGCTGGCCGCGTGCCGCGCTGTCACCGCGTCGATGAGCACCTTACGCAGTTCATCAAGGCCGGTACCGGTCCTGGCAGAAGTGAGGAGTACCTTCGGATCGCGGAAATCATCTGAGTCGAGCAGTCGCCGCAAGTCGGCCACGCATTCCTCGGCCTCCTGCCCGGTCAACTGGTCGGTCTGGTTGAGCACGACGGTAGTGACCGCGGAATGCCCAGCGAGCGGCGCGAGATAGCGGCGGTGCACAGCACCGTCGGCGTACTTCTGTGGATCTAGCACCCAGATCATCAGGTCAGCGAGTCCGACAATCCGGTCAACCTCTGCCGAACTGCCTGCCACCACAGAATCGTGATCGGGGAGATCGAGGAGCACGAGCCCAGCCAGTGACTCCTCGCCGCTGTCGAGCGCACTTGCCCGCCCGTACCTGTTTCTCCGCGGCACGCCGAGCC
The DNA here is from genome assembly GCA_035517695.1 of Streptosporangiaceae bacterium. Taxonomy (GTDB): domain Bacteria; phylum Actinomycetota; class Actinomycetes; order Streptosporangiales; family Streptosporangiaceae; genus DATFVJ01. The sequence goes on along the minus strand of DATIYI010000365.1, from coordinate 86,346 downwards.
AGTCGAGCAACGGTCCTGCACCATCCGTCTGCCACACGCAGGCGAGCGGTGCAACGGTCATCGGCCTGGTTACGCCCACGGGCGACAGGTCAGCGCCTGCCAGCGCATTGAAGAGCGAAGACTTGCCGCTTCCCGTCCCGCCAGCCAGCGCCACAACGGTGTGCTCCGACGAAAGCCGGAGCCGCTCGCCGGCGCGGGCGAGAAGATCTTCGGCAGCTTCGAGCAGTGCGAGGTCGAATCCTTCTGGCCCGATCCGCGCCGCTCCGATCTGAATCAGGCGGGCAAGTGCGGTCAGCCGGGCAGCAAGGCCAGCCCGTACCCCGGGCGCAATCGCCGCCGGCCTGGCGGGCGGCCAGATGCCGGCCTCGGGCGCGGGCGGAAGGTCGGTCTGGTAGTCGCTCATCTTGCATTCTCAAGTGCGAACGCCGCCTGGTGGAGATGTACGGCAGCGGCCTCGTCAGGCACTCCCGCCGCATCGGCGAGCTGGGCAAACCTGAGCATCTCCTCGGCGAAAAGCAGGCTGAGCCTGCTCTGCAGGTCGGCACGTGCGGCCAGGGCCACCGCACGAAGCGGTCCAGGGCCGAGTAGCGAGCCGAGCAGGCGCTGCGGAACGGTCCCGGCGAGATCAGTACGCGCGGAATCAGTGGCAGCGGAATCAGTGGCAGCGGAATCACTGGCAGCGGAATCATTACCAGCGGAACCGTGCGAGCCGCCGTCCGCGGGACCAGTACCCGCGGAACCGGCGCTTGCGGAACCGGCGCCCGCGAAACCAGTGGACGCGACGCCACGCCCCCGCGGAGCAGTCCCCGCGGAGGCAGCCCCAGCAGAAGCACTGTCAACAGAGCCGCTGCCCGCGGAAGCAGTGCGAATGGAGCCGGTGTCCGCAGAACCAGTGCTCGCAAGACCAGTGCCCGCAAGACCGGTGCCTGCAAAACCACTGCCCGCCGAGCCGCCGCCCGCCGAAGTGATACCCGCGGAAGCAGCACCCGCAGAGCCGGTGTCCGCAAAACCAGTGCGCGCCGAGCCGCCGCCCGCCGAAGTGATGCCCGCGGAAGCAGTACCCACAGAGCTAGCACCCGCGAAGCCGGTGTCCGCAAAACCAGTGCGCGCCGAGCCGCCCCCCACCGAAGCGGCACCCGAGGAAGCGCTACCCGAAGAAGCAGTACCAGAAAACGCGATACCAGAAGAAGCAGTACCAGAAAACGCGGTACCAGAAGAAGCGGTACCAGAAGAACCAGTACCGGCGGAACCAGTATCCGAAGAACCGCCGCCGGCGGAACCGCCGCCTACACCCATGGAACCCGCCGAACTGATCCCCGCGGCACCAGCACCATACCCGAGCACGTCGATCATGAAAACGACTGCAAGCGACTCGTCATCGAACGACACCACCCGCGCGACGGAACGCTTGGTGACCCCTTCGGCCCGCACCAGATGCCGAACGTGGTCCTGCCAGCCGCTGACAGCCATGGCAGCACGCCGGGCGAGGCTCGGCGATGATGCTGCCAGCGCCGGGGCGCGGTCACGCTCACCATCGTGACCGCCGCCGTCGGCCGAACCTCCGGTCGCGCCGCCCGCAGATTCGAGCAGGCTCGTGCCAGCCGGATGCGCGCGCCAGCGCGTCACGGCCTCCTCCGCGGCACGGTCGCCAACCGAAACGATGAGCGACTCGAGACCGGACCGCAGCGCGGTCTCCAGCGCACGAAGGCGCACGGAGTTTCGCCGCCTTCTCGGCTGCCCCGTGCCACGCGAGTTCCGCACCTGCAGCGTGCGCAGCAGCTCACCGGTGCCTGCGAAGTCTTGCCAGCGGGCGAGCACCCCCCCCTGAAACAGCGAGCCGTTCATTGTCAACTCGTCGAGATCGGCGAGCGCCTTGTCGTACGCGCGCTCAACCAGGCCCTGCAACTCGACCCGCAGCCCCACCTGAGCCTCGACCTGCGCAGCGAGCTCAGGGACCCGGATACGGAATGTGTCGAGCACGCCCGACATGGTCTGGGTGAGCACGGCGACACGGCGGTCCTCGTTCACCGCGGCCTCTTCGAGCCAGCTGCGCACCGGCGCAAACACCTCCGCGGGAAGCGTGCCGTCAGCGACTACCGTCTCTGGGATGACGAAGCGATCAGCTTCGTCGATGCCGTTGGCCTCGAGCATCGCGCAGAAATGGCTGACGAGCTCGCTGTGCCCCGATTCTGGCACCCGCGACAGCACGATACCGAGTGAAGCGCCTCGTTCCCGCGCATGTTGCAGTAGTTCCCACACTGGGGCATCGGCGTACCGTGCGGCCGTCGTGACGAAGAGCCAGAGATCAGAAGCATCGAGGAACTGGTGAGCGAAGTCGTAATGTGCCCGTACCACCGAGTCGATGTCGGGGGTGTCGAGCAAAGCGAGGCCCCGCGGCATCCGGGCGGAGGCGGCGATGACAAGCAACCCGTCACGACCCGGCCGGGCCAGGCCCTCCTGGCGGACCCGAGGCAGGGTCGGCAGGAACCGGTTTTCAGCGAACCAGTCGGCGTCGTCGGGATGGCACGCGAGCACCGGGCTGTTGGTGGTCGGGCGGCGGATACCCGTCGCGGACACCCGCTCACCTACGACGCTGTTGACGAGTGTGGACTTTCCTGCGCCGGTGGACCCGACGACGGCGACAAGGATGGGCGCGGCCGGACGGTGCAAACGCGGCAGCAGGTAGTCGTCAATCTGGGAAAGCAGCTCCTTCCTTACCGCCTCGGCCTGTGCTACACCGGGCGCGCCGAGCACCAGGAACGCAGCCCTGATCCGCTCGCGCATGTTAAGGAGAGCAGCCTCGAGCTGGCGGGGGTCTACGTGGCGGGCGGGGCCACGCAGCAGCGGGCCGTCGCGCCCGGGGCCTTGGCCCTCAGCTTCATCGCGGGCATGGCCGTGGTGCGCGTAACGAGGGTACGCATGGCGTGGGTGCCCAGGCTCGGTGACCCGGACGAGCTCGGTCCCCTCATCGGAGCCCTCAGCCGGGGAAAACGCGTGCCGCGGGAGGGCGCCGCTCGAGGCCTCGGATGGGGACGGGGCGGCCGGGAACGGGGCGTCCCGCGAGGGGTCGTCGCGCGAGGGGTCCTCACGCGAACCCCGCTGCGGAGGTAAGCCGGGATGAGAGGGGTCGCTACGCGAATCGTCGTCGCCGGAATCTTCGTCGCGGGAATCGTCGTCGCGGGAATCATCGTCGCGGGAATCATCGTCGCGGGAAGCGCCGCGCGAGCGCTCGGACGGCGGCGACCCACGGCGCGAGGCATCACCGGTGAAAGGGCCAGCGCGGGAATCGTCGTCGCCGGAATCATCGTCGCGGGAAGGCTCGTACGGCCGGGAGCCACGGCGCGAGGCATCACCAGCGCCAGCGCGCACCGCATCCGGGCGCACCGCATCCGGGCGCACCGCATCGGGGCGCACCGCACGGCCCGCCGTGGCGGCGGGCCGCTGCTTTCCGGCGTTTCCTGCCGCGGGATCCCGCGCTTCCGTGGCAGCTGTCACGCTCTTCCGATCCACCGCTGCCTCCCCGGCAGCAATTCTGCTATCTGCGCCGCGATGTTGACGACCTCCCCCACAACCACAACCGCTGGCGGTCGGATTCCGGCCGCGACCGCCTGCTCAGCGACCGTCTCCAAGGTCGCGGTAAGTGTGTGTTGCGTGGGAAGGGTACCGTCCTGAATGACCGCAACGGGAGTAGTAGAGACACGACCGTGACGTATTAATGCGTCCGCGATCACATCCAGCCGTTCGACGGCCATGAGCACGACGATCGTGCCGCTCGATTGGGCAAGCGCAACCCAATCTATGGTAGACCGCTGGTCGCCGGATGCAACGTGCGCGGAAACCACGTGGAACTCCTGCGCGATCCCGCGGTGTGTGACAGGAACAAAAGCGGCGCCGGGGACCGCGACTGCACTGGTCACGCCGGGAACGACAGCGACAGGCACGCCCGCCCGCAGGCAGGCGAGAACCTCCTCGGCGCCACGGCCGAAGACGAACGGGTCGCCACCCTTGAGCCTGACCACGAACCGGCCCGCGAGCGCGTGTTCGACGAGCGCGGCATTGATGTGATCCTGCGCCATCGCCCGCCCGTACGGGATCTTCGATGCATCAATAATCTCCACGTCCGGCGGCAGCTCGTCGAGCAGTGACCTCGGCGCGAGCCGGTCGGTCACCACGACGTCGGCCTCCGCGAGCAGTTGCCTGCCCCGCACCGTGATCAGTCCGGGATCCCCGGGGCCGCCGCCGACGAGCGCGACTCCCCTGATGGCCGCGCGTTGCCGCCCCTCCAGGTCAGGCCCGTCTGCGCCGGGCCCCGCAGCGGTACCTGCCGCGTGTACGGTCCCTGGATCCGCGACCACGGCGCGCCCACGCCGCGCGCCGATCGTGCCATCGCGCAAACCCGCCACCACGGCGTCCCTGATGCCGGCGGATCTGCGTGGGTCGCCTGTGACCACCGCCACGTGGGCGTCGCCCGCCTCGCCTGACGCGGGCGTCCAGGCAGCGGAGGCGGCCCGGTCATCGGCCCGCACGCACCAGACACCAGCGCTCTCGCATTCCGCCGCTATCGCGTCGTTGGCGGCGCGATCGCTGGTGCAGGCTTGCACGAGCCACGCGCCCTTGACGTCGCCCGGCGCGTAGCGGCGGCGCTGCCAACTGATCTGGCCGGCCATGGCCATGCCTTCAAGGCCTGCCGTCAGCGATGGCGAAACCACGACAACGTCCGCCCCGGACCGCACGAGCACAGGCACGCGGCGATCGGCGACCTGGCCGCCGCCAGCCACGATCACCCGGCGCCCGGAAAGGCGTAGCCCAAGAAGATACGGCGGTCCGGCCCGGCCGACCGGGCGCTCCACGTCGGCGGGGCCCGCCGACAGGGGCGGATCGTCGCCGGCAGCCATAGGTTCCAAAAGCTCTTCCCTGCACTCCGCTCTTAGGGGGTTCACCGCTCTTCAGGGGGTTACCTCTACCCGGCAGTCAGCTCTTATCCGTCACCCCCGCAGAGTCGAACGTGGCGACCTCGCGCACCGCCCGTGCCGCGCTCTGCACGATCGGGACTGAGAGCAGCGCGCCCGTTCCCTCGCCGAGGCGCAGCTCCAGGCCGATGAGTGGCCGCAGCCCCAGATGGTCAAGGGTAATGCCGTGCCCTGGTTCCTTCGACCGGTGACCAGCGATGCACGCGCCGAGCGCCTCGGGTGCGAGCGCGCACGCAGCGAGCGCCGCCGCGCCTGCGATCACTCCGTCGAGGATCACAGGTACCCGATGCGCGGCGGCGCCCAGGATGAAGCCGGCGAGCGCCGCGTGCTCGAATCCGCCGATGGCCGCGAGCACGCCGACCGGATCGGAGGGGTCGGGCCCATGCAGCGCGAGTCCCTGGCAGACGACATCCACCTTCCTGGCATAGGTCGTGGCGTCCACGCCGGTGCCCCTGCCAGTAGCTTCGGCGGGGTCGGCACCGGTGAACGCGCAGATCAGGGCGGCAGAGGCCGTGGTGTTGGCGATGCCCATGTCACCGGTCACCAGGCACCGGTTGCCTGCGGCCACCAGGTCCCGCGCCACCTCGATGCCGACGCCGAGCGCGGCAGCCGTCTGTTCGCCGCTCATGGCAGGCCCGGCGGTGAAGTCCGCGCTGCCGCGGGCCACCTTGCGCCGCAGCAGGCCGGCGGCAGGCGCAAGTTCCGCCGCGACGCCGACGTCCACGACGAGCACTTCGGCGCCCACCTGCTTCGCGAACGCATTGACGACCGCGCCGCCGGCGAGGAAGTTCTGGACCATCTGCGCGGTCACCTCCTGCGGCCACGGGGTCACGCCGCGGGCGTGCACACCGTGGTCCCCGGCGAAGACCGCTACAGCGGCGGGCTCGGGCAACGGTGGCGGGCACTCGCCGGCCAGCCCGGCGAGCCGCACCGACAGGTCCTCAAGGGCGCCGAGCGAGCCTGGCGGCTTGGTCATCCTCGCCTGGTGGTCGCGCGCAGCGGCCATCGCCGTTTCGTCGAGCGGGCTAATCTCGGCCACCGTCTCTATGAGCAGATTCATTTGTTCATCCCGTTCTAGCTCCGGATTCTCCCTGGACTGTGAACGACCTTGGCATGGCAGCGGGCCGCTGAAGTCTGCGGCGGGATCCCGGGGGGTCGTCCCCCAGGGGCAATAAGTCTGCGGGGGATCCCGAGGGGTCGTCCCCCGGGGCATGTCGTCCCCGGGGACAATACAGTCGTAACGCTGCGCGCCGGTGGCATCTTGATGGCGCGGGCCCGCCGTGATCCAGGACCCAGCCTGGCTACGGGGAAGTTCCCGCGCAGCCGTTCAGCTTGCCAATTCGGAACCGCCGCGGGACAGAACGTGACGGCGATCTGCACCAACGCGCCGTGGCCGCCTGCTAATGCTGTCCAGGTAGCCGCGCCGGAGCCGGGGACCCGGTTAGTGCGCATGGGCCTGATTGGCCGCGCCTGGCGCCTCCGCGGGGTGGTAGTGGGGCCGTTGCGGCGCACCTACCCGGTGCTCGAAGCCGGGGAGCTCGGCACGGTACACGCACATGTCGCAGTTCATCCTGATGTCCCCCGTCAACACCTCGGCGTAGCGCGCCGCGACAAGCTGGGCGATCTCGTCGCAGTCGCCGAGCACGTCGGTGCAGCGCACGTCCAGTTCCTCCCGTGCCGCCGCGTAGCCGCTCGCCTGTTCCAGAACACGGTCCGGCAGCACGCCTGGGAACAGGAAGTAGCGGGCCACCACGACACGCCGCGCACCCAGCCTGCGGCAGCGCTCCAGGCCCTCGGTGACGTCAGGCCTGGCGAGCGACACGAACGCGGTCTCTGCGAGGGCGAAGCGCTGCTGCCCGGCCTGATAGGTCTCCCACAGGAGCCGGCTTGTCTTGTACGTCTCGGCGTTCGCGTCCGGGTCGGTCGAGCCGCGGCCGACGACGAGCACCGCCACGTCCTGCAGGTCATGCACGTCAGCGGCTGTCGTCGGCGCGTGCGGGTGGCGCCGGCCCACAGTCTCGCTGATCCGGTCGGCGAGCAGGCGCAGCAGCACCGGGTGAGGGCCGAGCGGACGGCCGTAAGCGAACGACAGGCCGGGATGACGCTCGCGCGCCGCCGCGAGCGCCGCCGGCACGTCACCCTTGGCGTGGCCGGCCGCGGCAAGAACGACCGGCACCGCCACCGCGCGACGGTGCCCGCGTGCCACCAGCGTGTCCACGGCGGCGGAAAGTGGCGGATCGGAGAGTTCGATGAAGCCCCCCGCGACGTCAACGCCTTGGCCGGCGAAGGTGGCCGCGACCCGCTCGCGCAGCGCCACGAAGGCGTCGGCGCCAGCCGGATCGGCGCTCCCGTGCCCGGCAAGCAACAGCGGCGGGGCTGTCATTGCCACCCTCCCTTCATTGCCCCCCTCCCTTGGCCCTGATGCCGCTGGCCTTGATGGCGTGCAGGAGGGCGTTGAGGGCGGCGGCGGCCACCGCGGATCCGCCCTTCTCCGAGACGTTCGTAAGCGCGGGCAGGCCGCTCGCGCGCAGCGCGTCCTTCGCCTCCGCCGCGCCGACGAACCCTACGGGCAGCCCAATCACCAGCGCAGGCCGGACGTCCCTGCCGAGAATCTCCGTCACCGCGGTCGGCGCGCACCCCACCACCCAGACCGCGCCTGGGCCTGTCTCGCCGAACGCGACCCGGACCCCGGCCGCGGCCCGGGTGATCCCCACCGTGCGTGACAGCCGCGTGGTCAGCGACTCGCCGATCCTGCAGATGACCGGGCGGCTGGTGATGCCGGCAGCCACCATCTGCACGTCGGCGATCACCGGCGCTCCCGCGCCGAGCGCAGCGGCGCCGGCGGCGAGCGCGCCCTCGTCGCAGACCAGGTCGGTCGCGTAGTCGAAGTCGGCGCTCGCATAGATGACGCGCTCCGTCACCGCGCGGCTGAGCGGCGGCAGATGACTCAGGCCGATCCGGGAACGCAGGATCCGGTAGGACTCCGCCTCGATCGGGTGCACCTGCTCGCTTTCGAGCACTTGGCCAGCTGGATCCGTCACGCTGTCTCCCCCTCCGTTACCCCTGTTATCTCGTCCGCCTCGCAACCGGCCCCCGGCCGGCAACCCGCCGCGCCCAGGCGCCCGGTCCGGCGCCCGGCTGCGGTCCGGCGCCGGGCCGCTGGCCAGTCCCCCGCCGCGGTGAATTCAATCGCGTCGGCCGGGCAGATCTCCACGCACTCACCGCAACCGGTGCAGCGTGTTTCGAGCACCGCAAGCGGCCCAGCGCCCGGAATCGCGTCGCGTACCGGACGGATAGCCCGTTCCGGGCAGGTCAGCAGGCATGCGCCACACCCCTGGCAGGCCAGAGTAACGGCGATCATCCTTCCCTCCACACGTAGCCACGCGGTGTCACCATCCGGCCGGCCACAATCCGCGTCGCCGACGAGCCGACAACCACGAGCGTGCGCATGTCCGCCTGTGCGGGATCGAAGCCCGCAAGGGTGCTCAACATGACCCGCTGGCCCGGCCGGGACGCGTCCGCCGCCATGCCCACCGGCGTTTGTGGCGGGCGGTGTGCGGCGACCAGAGCGAGCGCCTTCGCCAGGTGGCCGCCGCGAGTCCTGCTGCGGGGGTTGTAGAAGCAGATGACAAAGTCGCCTGCCGCGGCGGCGCTGATCCTCCGCTCGATCACCTCCCACGGCGTATGCAGGTCGGAAAGGGAAATCGCGGCATGATCATGTCCCAATGGCGCCCCCAGCACTGCGGCCGCGGCTAGCGCCGCGGTAACTCCGGGCGCGCCCACGACGTCGATCGACCCATCTGCGGACTCGAGCGCCGGGCTTGCCATGGCATAGATTCCCGCGTCACCCGAGCCGATCAGGGCGACTGCGCGGCCCGCCCGTGCCTGGTCCACGGCCGCGGCGGCCCGTTCCTCCTCCGCTCCGAGCTCACTAGCAAGAACGTGCGTGCCTGGCCGCAGCAGATCGCGGATCTGGTCAACGTACTGGTGCAGGCCGACCACCACGCTCGCCCGGCGCAGTTCGGCCACGCTGCGCGGCGTGATCAGGTCGCGTGCGCCCGGGCCGATGCCGACGAGCGCGAGCCTGCCGCGTGCCGCGCGCCTGGCAATTGCCACGGTGGCGCGGGCGCTCTTGCGCTTCGGTGCCGCGAGCACCGCGCCACGGCCTGCCGCGAGAAGTGCGGCGGCCTCGGCGACGCTTGGCGTGCCCGTCGCCGCGCGCACCGCCTCGCTGGGGTTAGGGACCACGACGACCGCAAGTTCGGCCGAGGCGAACCCGGTCACCTCCCAGCCGCGCTCGCGCGCCGCCGCAAGCAGGCCCTGCTCGTCCTCCTTCAGGTCGATGGTGGCTACCTGTCGGACCGAGCCTGCCGACAAGCCGGCCTCCGCGAGCGCCTCGTCCATCAGGTCACCCATCTCGGCGGCGGTCACGCCGCGGCTCGCGCCGGCGCCAAGGATGAGCGATGGCGGCCGGTAAATGACCTGTCCCGGCCCGGCGCTGGTGACGCGATCGGTGATCACAATCGCTGGCACGCCTGGCTCGGGGCCCGCGGTCGCCGTAACGTTCTGCGGCAGCGCGGGAACCGGCCAGGCCTGATCCGTGCTGAGCGTGACGCGCCGGCCGGACAGGACCGCGGCGCCCACCTCGGCGAGCCTGCTGCCCGGATCGACGCGCAGGCCAAGTCCCGCGCCGAATTCGTCAAGCGCAGGAATGCCCACAGCATCGCTGGCGGTCGTGATCACGGCCGTCGCGCCGAGCACGCCCGCGACCCCGTTGGCGAGGATGTTGCCGCCGCCCTCGTGTGCCCCTGCGACAGGAACCGCGAACGTGAGCGACTCATCCACGCATACCACGCCGGGATCGGTGGCTTTCGACGTGAGCAGCGGCGCGATCAGCCGGACAGTGGCACCGACCGCGAGAAAGCAGACGATCTGGTCGCATTCGCAGAAGGCGCGCTGAACCGCTTGCGCCGCAGGGCCTGGATAGTTTCGGGTAGCCGGAGCCGGCCAGGCAACGGCGAGCCTGGACGCCGCGGCGCGGCCTGCCGCGGTGACCGCGATCAAGCCGATCACGGCAGGTTCCCCCAGAGCACGAACACCGGGTTCACCGCGGCAAGGCGGATGGAACCGCCGGGCAGCGCGGCGAGCCTGGACGCCTGCAGCGCCGTTCCGTCCACCAGGTATCCATGGCCGGCCAGCAGGTCCCGCACGCGGCGTACCCGGTCCACCGACGCGAGCGCGACCACGACCCTGGCCGGACGGGCCGCCGCCGCGGCCGCGAGCACCGCGTCCCCGCCACCGCCGACGAAGACCGCGTCAGCGTGAATCAGGCCCGCGAATGCCTCGGGCGCGGAGCCCTCGCACATCTGGACGCGAACGCCGTGGGCGACGGCGTTGGCGCGGATCCGCTCGCATTGCGCGGGGTCGGCTTCGATGGCGATCGAATGCGCGCCGAACCGCGCGCATTCGATCGCTACCGAGCCCGAGCCGGAGCCGATGTCCCAGATCGTGCGGCCTGGACCAGGCCCCAGCCTGGCGAGGACAAGCGCGCGGACCTCTTCCTTCGTGATCATCGAGTCGCGGTGGGCGAAGGCATCGGTCGGCAGGGCCCAGCCGGCGGGCGCCCCCTGGTGACCCGCCATCCAGCGCCGCCCCCCGGTCGGACCGTCGAGCGCGATCACAATGTTGGGATCCGCGAACTCGGGCAGTGGCCCCGCGGCAACCGTGCTGAACCGCTCGTCCGGGGCGCCGAGGCGCTCGGCGACGTGCACCGACCGGCCCGCGGCGAGCAGCGCGGGGATAAACCGGTGCGGGCCGGCCGCGGGCCCGGGAGCGGTCAAAATCGCGGCCTTGCCGCAGCCAAGCGCAGCGGCAAGGACGGGCGTGGCGTCGCGGCCATGCGCGGAGAGCACCAGCGCGTCATCCCAGGGCAGGCCGAGCCTGGCGAACGCGAGCGCCACCGAGGAGATCGCAGGGATGACCGCGGGCGCGGCGCCGCGCGCGGCCAGCGCGCGCACGATACCGAAGAAGCCGGGATCGCCCGACGCAAGCACGGCTACCGGCCCTGGGTGAGAAAGGATGGCGGCGAGGGCGGTTTCGAACGCGGACGAAGCGGCGCTGGTGGTTGCGGGGGTGGCGCTGGCGGCGCCACCGGTGATGGGGGCGCTGCTGGTGATGGGCGCGCTGCTGGTGATTGCGCCTTCCGCCCCGCCGATCGTGATGCGATCCGCGTCCGGCAGCGCGATGCCGGCTAGCTGTCTGTCCGAGCCGGCCACGCAGCGGGCCGCGGCCAGCGCCGTCCGGGCCCGCTCGGACAGCGGCCCGCCATCACATCCGATCACCGTGATCATTTGGCGCATGATCATGGCCTTCCGAGCGGCCCGGCGGCCTGCGCCGCACGCTCCGGAACCGCGGCGATGACGTTGTGGCCGGTGAAGTCCAACATGATCACTTCCACCCGGGGGGCGTAACCGTCCGCGAGCCCGGCGCAGAACCGCGAGATCACGTCGGCCGTGCGGCGGCAAAGCTCGGTGCCCGCGGCACGGGCAAGGCCCTCGTCCTGCCACAGTTCGAGCGCATGCCGCGCCGTGTTCGCCGCCGTGACCCGGGCGACAAGCTCGGCGGTCCCGCCCGCGGTGCTCGTGATGTCGGCTAGCAGTCCCGTCGGCACCTCCGAGCGGGTGTAGTGGGTCATCAGCACACCGCCGGCGAGCTTGCTTAGTTTCCCCGCCATCCCTGCGAACACGATGGCGGGGATGCCGCCCCGCGCCGCCTGCCGCAGCGCGGCTCCCGTGAAGTCGCCGACCTCGACGAAGTTCGCCTCCTGCAGTCCAGAAAGCAGCGCCATCGCGCCCATTTCTGTCCGGCCACCCGTGCAGAGCACGAGCACATCGCCGCCCTGGGCGGCGAGCACTGCCACCGCCTGCTCCACGCTGGCACGCCATGAGGCGGTTGAGAACGGGCGCACAATGCCGGTAGTGCCGAGAATGGAGATTCCGCCGATGATGCCGAGCCTGGCATTGGTCGTCTTGCGCGCCATCCGCTCACCTTCTGGCACCGAGATGACGACGCGAAGCCCGCGCCGGGCCGGGTCAGCAGCCTCCGCGACCGCCGACGTGATCATCTGCCTTGGCACCGGATTGATGGCGGGCCCGCCGATCTCCAAGCCGAGGCCGGGCTTGGTGACGACGCCCACCCCGACCCCGCCGTCGAGCTCGACGCCTTGCTGCCCGGTCCAGTTCACCGTGGCGGTGAGGTGTGCGCCATGGGTGACATCCGGGTCATCACCGGCGTCCTTGACGACGACTGCCTCCGCGCGCGCCGGACCGTACCAGCAGTCCGCTACGGCGAACCCGACCCGGCGGCCGGACGGTAGCCCGATCTCCACGGATCGCTGCACCTGTTGTGTGACCAGGGCAGTGGCCGCTGCTTTCGCGGCGGCGGCCGAGCAGGCCCCAGTCGTCCAGCCGGTACGCAGCCCGCTGCGCCGCACCTTCGCTGTTCGTGGCAGGTCCGGCTCTCGCAGCTCGGCAGGCTCGGTCACTGGCCGCCGCCACCCCCCTGGCGGCAGCCGCCCGAACCCGCCTGTCCTGCGCGGCGGGTAACCTCCCCGCCTACAACGGGACCATCGCCCTCGCCGCGGCTGCCACCCCCCGCCGAACTGACGACCGCGCCGTCGTTCGCCGGCCCTCCGGCGCGCAGGCCCCGGCGCGCTGCCGGGTCGGCCCTGCGGTGCCCATGAAAATGCCCGGGGTGGTAGAGGTGCGAACGAGTCCCGCCTGCGGCGAGCGCGGGACCGACAAGCACGAGTGTGTGTTTCCACAACTTGTGTGCCCTGATGGTGCCGGCAAGCTGGTCGAGCCCGCATCGCAGGATCAGCTCGTCTGGCCAGGTGACCTGGTACGCGATGACACAGGGGGTAGCGGGCTCGTAGCCGCCGGCCATGAGCTCAGCCTCGAGCTGTCCGGATCGTGCAGCCGACAGGAACAGGGCCATGGTGGTGCCGTGCCGCGCGAATGCGGCGACCTGTTCACCTGGTGGCATCGGCGTCTTGCCGCCGCCGAGCCTGGTAAGGATCACCGACTGGGCCACCTCTGGGATGGTCAGCTCGCGGCCGATCCTGGCTGCCACGGCGGTGAAGCTTGAGACGCCGGGGATGACTTCTGTCTGCAGGCCGAGCGCCCGGCAGCGGTCGAGCTGTTCCTGGATGGCTCCCCATAGGGAAGGGTCGCCCGAGTGCACACGGGCGACCCGTAGCTGCTCCCGCGCGGCGCGCTCGTAGTAGGTGAGCACGCCCTCCATCGGCAGGCGCGCCGAGTCGATCAGTTCGGCGCCTGCACGCGCGTGCAGCAAAACGTCCGGGTGAACCAGGCTCGACGCCCAGATGACGAGGTCAGCGTCCCGAATCGCGGACGCGCCGCGGAGCGTGAGCAGGTCGGCCGCGCCGGGGCCCGCGCCGACGAAGGTAACCGATCCGATCATGGCATCCGTCGTTTCTGTCATCTGAGCTTGCTCCCGGCCCCGCTGCGCCGTCCCGGCGCGATCAGCGTGGACAGATACGGCAGGGCCGTTGTCCCCGCTAGCTCGCTAGCTGGCCTGATGTCCTCGCCCAAAAGGCCGAGCCGCGCCCCGTAGATCGCTTCGTCGAGCCGCCCGGCCTCCTTCAGCGTGGCGAGCAGCGCGGGGATATCCAAGCCTGCCCGGCCGCCGGACGCGGCGGCGCCAAGTTTATAGGCGACGACCGTGTCGTGGCGGGCAAGAGCCTCTCTGAGGGTGGCCAGCGGCGTGTCAGCCGCGGGCCCGCCGCCGCTGCCTGTGGCTGCGTCAGGCCCCGCGCCGCCGGCCGTGGCACTTTCAGGCCCCCCGCTGCCGGCGGTGGCACCTTCAGAGCGGGCGCCGCTGCCCGTGGCAGGGTCAGAGCCGGCGTCCCGGCTGAGCGGAAGAAGCACGAGTGATTCGATGCCCTCGGCGAGCACGGTCCCGGATCGGGCGGCGAGATCCTGCATCGCCGTTATCCCAGGCACGGTGCGCACGACCACGTCGGGTACAAGCTCACGCACTGTCTGCGCCAGATAGCTGAACGTCGAGTAGATATTGGGATCGCCGATGGTGGCGAAGGCGACGGTACTGACTCCTGCCGCAAAGGCCGCGGCCACTTGGCGGGCGGCCGCATCCCAGGCGGCCAGGCGACCGCGGGTGACGCCGCCGCGGTCGCTCAGGGCGAAGGGAACCCGGCGGATTCGGGCCGGCTCAATGTGGGCGCGGACCGTCGCCTCGGCGCGGCCAGGCTCGGCTGGTCCGCCGCCGGCCATGACGGGAACGAGCACGAGGCCGGCTTCGGCAAGTATCCGGACCGCCTTGATCGTGACCAGTTCTGGGTCGCCGGGGCCCACACCGACACCAAACAGCTGCCGTGTGGTCACGAGGCAGCTCCGCTGCTTGCTGCTTCACCAGAAGCTTCACTGTTGCCAACGTTGACACTGTTTCTGTCGGTGACACTGTTTCTCTCGGTGACATTGTTTCTGTCGGTGACGCTATTGCCGGCGGCGGTACTGTAGCTGGCGGTGACGCTATTGTCAGCCGTGGCGCTCTTCCTGTCGGCGACGCTATTGCCGATGGCAGCACCGTTTTCGGTGGCGGCACCGTTTTCGGCGACGGCACCGTTTTCGGCGACGGCACTGTTGCTTGCGTTACGGCGCGTCTGCGGCGCCCGGGCCATCGGCGCCGATGTGGCGGCCGTGCTGCGCGCACCGCACGCGGCTGCGAAGCGCAGGGCGAAGGTGGGCGTGTGTGCCCAGTGCAAGTGCAGGTATGAGGCGAGCACGTTGCCATGGACATGGCCTTCCGACCGCAGGCCGTCCGCGGCCGACCCGTCGGCGGCCGACCCGTCGGCGGCGCCCCTACCGACGGCCGATCCCCCGGCGGCGCGACCGCCGTTGAGCCGCCACGCGGGCCGGCGGCCGCACCCAGGCGCCGCTGCCGTGCGATGGAACTCGTGTCCGCGCACCTGATCTCCAACACGCGCGAACACCGAGTCGGACAACGCTTCCGCGACGCGGTACCCCAAAGTGAGTCGACGCGTCATATGCGTGTCTGCCTCAATTACGCCGCACATGGGCATGCCGTCAAGGCTGCGTGCCAAGTAGAGCAGGCCCGCGCACTCTGCGACGACCGGCATACCCGCTGCGGCGAGCGCTGCCACCTGCCGGCGAAGGGGCGCATTGCCGGAAAGCTCGGGCGCGTACATCTCGGGAAAGCCGCCGCCGATGATGAGGCCCGCGGTGCCAATGGGCAGCGCGTCGTCGGCGAGCGGATCGAACGAGGTGATGCGCGCGCCCGCGGCCTCGAGCAGCTCCGCATGCTCGGCGTAGCTGAACGTGAACGCCGGGCCCTGAGCCACCGCGATGAGGGGCTCGGCTCCACTGCCCCACCGAACAAGCGCTCGGTTGCGTGTCGCAGGGAAGCAGCCGGGGCGAGCGGCTGGGGAGCCCGGGCCGGACGTACCCAGCGATGGCCCATTGATGGGGTCATAGCCCCACCGATGGGCCATCGGTGGGGTAGGCGGGGAGCCGCGGTGGGACACCGAACCACCTTCGGACCGGCAACTCCTAGACGTGAAGCCACCGCCGGAGACCGAGCCAGGACCGGAGACCGAGCCAGGATCGGAGACCGAGCCAGGACCGCAGACCCAGCCAGGACCGCAGACCGAGCCAGGATCGGAGACCGAGCCGGGGCCGGACGCCACGGAAATGCGTGCTGCGGCTGCGTGGACCGCAGCGTGCGGGTCCCAGGGCTGGGTGACGAGCGGGGGCGCGGTTGCGGCAAGCGCCTGGAGGTCACTCAGGTCACATGTCGAGGCGACCAGATCACCGAGCGCCGCGATCGCGCGCTCGGCTGCGGCACGCCGCTCTGCGGCCGGCACGAGGCCGAGATGGCGGGAGGGCGTGACCGCTACGTCCGTCCGCTTTATCGCGCCGAATACCGCCATGCCGACCGGCTCGACGGACTCCCTGAGCAGCCGTTCATGGCGGACAGAGCCGACCCGGTTGAAGATCACCCCGGCCACACTGACCCGCGGGTCGAAACCGGCGAACCCGGCCACCAACGCAGCCACTGACCGGCCGACTGCCGACGCGTCAACGACTAGCACAACGGGCGCTGCGAGCAGCCTGGCGACGTGCGCGGTCGAGGCGAAATCCGGACCCGCGTGCGGGCCGGCCATGGCCGGATCCGCGGCGCCATCGAACAGACCCATGACACCCTCGATCACGGCGATCTCCGCGCCAGCCGCACCGTGGGCGAACAGCGGGCCGATCAACTCCTCGCCGCACAGGAACGGGTCGAGGTTCCTGCCCGGGCGCCCGGTCGCGAGCGCGTGATAGCCGGGGTCGATATAGTCGGGACCGACCTTATGGCCGGACACCGCGACGCCGCGGGTGCGCAGCGCCGCCATCAGGCCCGTCGCCACCGTGGTCTTGCCGCACCCGGACGCCGGAGCGGAAATGACCAGCCGGGGCGCGATCACCACTCGATCCCCTTCTGGCCCTTCTGGCCGGCGTCCATCGGATGCTTTACCTTGGTCATCTCCGTGACGAGGTCGGCGAACTCCAGCAGTCGCGGGTGCGCTTCCCGACCCGTGATCACCACATGCTGCTCGCCTGGCCGGTCAGCCAGCACACCGATCACCTGGTCCACATCGACCCAGCCCCACGTGATGGGGTAGGTGAACTCATCGAGGACGTACATACGGTACGTCTGCGCGGCCAGGTCACGCGTGATCTGTGCCCAGCCCTCCGCGGCATGCTGAGCGTGGTCCCCGCCCGCATCCCGCTGGATCCACGACCAGCCCTCCCCCATCTTGTTCCAGGTCACCGTGCCGCCCGCACCGCTGTCGTCGAGCGTGCGCAGCGCTCGCTCCTCGCCCACCCGCCACTTCGCCGACTTGACGAACTGGAACACCCCGACAGGCCAGCCCTGGTTCCAGGCGCGAAGCGCGAGGCCGAACGCTGCCGTGGACTTGCCCTTGCCTGGTCCGGTATGGACGATCACCAGCGGGCGGTTCCTGCGCTGCCGCGTGGTGAGGCCGTCGCCCGGCACGTGGGCCGGCTTCCCCTGCGGCATCAGGCGGCCCTGCCCTTGGCTCTGGCGGAACCCGGGGCGGCAGCGGCCCGCGTGTCCCTGACCGTCGCCGCGAGCCCGCCTGCGGCAAGTTCGTCGAGCCTGATCAGCCCGCCGCCGAGGGCAGCGGCCAGACCCGCGGCGAGCCCCAGCCGCACCGGCCCAGATTCGCAGTCCACGACGACGCTCGCCACGCCGCGAAGCAGTGCCGCGGCCCGAAGCACCGCGCCCGGCTCGCCGCAGGTGTCGCGCCCGTCGGTGACAACCACGAGCAGCGGGCGGCGGCCTGGATCGCGCAGCCTCTCGGCGGCGAGGACCTCAGCCGACCGAATCAGACCCGCGGCGAGCGGCGTGCGGCCACCAGAAGGCAACTCGGCCAGCCGCCGCGCCCCCGCTTCCACCGAGGAGGTCGGCGGCAGCAGCAACTGCGCCGCGCCAGCCCGAAAGCTGATCATTCCGACCTTGTCCCTGCGCTGGTACGCGTCGAGCAGCAGGGACAGCACGGCGCCTTTGACCGCTCGCATGCGCTGCCTGGCCGCCATCGAGCCGCTCGCGTCCACGGCGAACAGAACCAGATTGCCCTCTCTGCCATGGCGGACGGCCTCACGAAGATCGGACCGGGCGAGCCGTAGCGGCCGGCGCAAGGCTGGCCGCCAGCCCCTGGCACGTTGATGAGGTGCGGCGGCTCGCAGCGTCGCGGGCAGGTGCACCGCCGTGATCTTGCCGCGCGGCATCCGCGCCCCGGCGAGCCTCCCCCGCGGAATGCGGGCGGCGCTGCGGCGGCCGGGTGCGCCCGCGCCGACACCAGGGATGGTAAAGGCGCGCGGCCGGAACAGCGCGCCCGACGGCGCGACGGTGCTGGGCGCGGCGTCGTGCGGCGACGTGTGACCGGAGCCGCCCGGCCTGGGCACGGCCGAGCCACCTTGCACAGCGGATCCATTTGGTACAGCGGAGCCAGCTGGCACAGCGGAGCCGTCCGGCACGCCAATGTCGGCTTGCCAGCCGTCGGACCCGGCACCGGGCCGGGCACGAGACTGGGCGCCGGAATGGCCCGGCCCGGCCCCATCCGGGCACGCGCCATCGGCTGACGGCTCCGCGTGGCGGTGCGGCCCGGCGCCGACCCCCGCCTGCGCCCCGGCGCCAGGGCCGTTGATCGCATCCGTGCCCGACGGCCGGCCAGGTCTGGCACCGCCGCCCGGGCGGTCGGGTCCGCCGCCGGGATCGCCACCGTCGCCTATGGCCTCGCCCGCCTGGCGCAGGGCCTCGTCAAGCGCCTCCTCGTCGAGGCCGGGTGCGTCGAACGGGTCCCGGCGGCGCCGGTGCGGCAGCGCGAGCCTGGCTGCCTGCCGCACGTCGTCGCCGTTAACCGCATCGCGGCCGTGCCACGCGGCGAGCGCCATCGCGGCGCGGGCGGTGACGAGGTCGGCGCGGAGCCCGTCGACGTCGAACGCACCACACACGGCGCAGATCTGCCGCAGCACGGCTTCTGGGAGCCGCACCGCGGGAAGCCGCATCCGGGCGTCGGAAATCCGCCGCGCGAGACGTTCGGTATCGGCAGCCCACCCAGCGGCAAAGCCAGCCGGGTCGCCATCGTAAGCCAGCCGCCGCCTGACCACCTCCGCCCGCTCCGCGGCATCGCGGGTCGCCGTGACCGCAACAGTGAGGCCGAACCTGTCGAGCAGTTGGGGGCGAAGCTCGCCCTCCTCCGGGTTCATCGTGCCGACGAGCAGGAACCTCGCCGCGTGCGCGACCGAGACACCCTCACGCTCCACGTAACACCTGCCGAGGGCTGCCGCGTCGAGCAGCAGGTCGACGAGGTGATCGTGGAGCAGGTTGACTTCGTCGACGTATAGCAGGCCGCGGTGCGCGGCGGCGAGCAGGCCTGGCTCATAGGCCGTGACGCCCTCGGTCAGGGCACGCTCGATGTCCAGTGAGCCGAGGAGCCGGTCCTCAGTGGCGCCGACAGGAAGCTCGGCGAGGCGCGCGCGCCGCTGGCGGGCCGGTGCGCCCACCGGGTGCGGGCCATCCGGGCATGCGGGATCGGGGGTATCGGGATCACAAGAAAACCTGCACCCCGCGATGACGGCGATCGGCGGCAGCAGTTCCGCGAGCCCGCGAACCACCGTGGACTTCGCGGTTCCTTTCTCACCCCGGACCAGTACACCGCCGACGCCTGGTGAGACCGCGTTAAGCAGCAAGGCGAGTTTGAGATCGTCCATTCCGACGATGGAACTGAACGGGTAAAGCGCGGTCCCGGGCACAGCTCCCGCACCCCGCACCGCACCCCTGGCCGACCCGGCCACGGTATCGGAGGCCGCTACTGCGTCAGGCATGCCATCTCATCCTTTCCCCGGGTCTCGCGCCCGAAGGTGGCTCCAATCGGCGGCCGGAGTCTCCTGGCTCCCGGATCAAGGCTCGCCCCGCCTTCCCACCGCTGCGCGGCAGTGGCGCCGTAGGGGTTCGCTCCCCGGTCACAGTTGCGCGACAGCCCCGGACTCACACCGGGTTCCTCCGCTGACTCGCCGATTTCCCAGCATGACACATGGGACCAGATGGCTGTAGCCCGGCAAGACCATCAGCGAACTCACAGCCTCCTACCAGCGCATACAGCCTGCTGCCGTGCCAAGATCGTGCATACTTGAAGCAGGCAATGCTGGACTGGGGCCGACGTCCTCAGGCCGGGCGGGCGGGCACGCCATGCGCGGGCACACGGCGCTCTGCATCCCCGCATTGCCCGAAGTTGCATTGCCCCAAATTCGTCGCCGGACAGGAGTTTCGCACTATTGCGGACACTACGATGCCCAAACGTCTGAGCCGCCGTATCGTCGGCGTCGCACGTACGAAGTGCGCAGCATAATCCCTGCTCGCGCGCCGAAGCGAGACGGCGCGCCTCCGGCAGACGCCGCCGGACGTTCAGCATTCTGGCAGGGAGTTCTCAGGTCGGCCTGGTAGGAAGTAGCGGTAGTACTGAGACAACCTGTCACATTGTGACCTGTGTGAATGGAGCGTGCATGGCGGATCCAGGTTGTTCCCGTGTGCTCGTGACCGGTGGAGCTGGTTTCATCGGCCGCCGGGTCGTGAGCACGCTGCTCGAATGCGGGGCCGATGTAACGGTCGCCGACAAGCAGCCTTTCCCTGACGGCGTCGTGCGTGGTGACATCAGGATGGTGCTCGGCGACCTGCGGGACCCGGACGTCGCAGCGCGGGCCCTGGACGCGGGCACCGACGTGGTCATCCACCTCGCGGCTCTGACATCCGTGCTCCGTTCCGTCGCAGACCCGGCAGCAACCTACGAGGTCAACGTCGCGGTCACGGCGAACCTCCTGGAACTGTCCCGGGCGCACGAAGTCGGCACGTTCATGTTCGCATCCACGAACGCCGTAGCAGGCGACGTCGGCCGCGACGTCATCACGGAGCGGACTCCGCTTCGCCCGCTGACCCCGTACGGCGCGACCAAAGCCGCCGCGGAGATGCTGCTCAGCGCCTACACGGCCGCATACGGCATTAACGGTTGCTCGCTGCGGTTCTCGAACGTCTACGGCCCGGGAATGGCCGCCAAGGACAGCTTCGTGCCGCGGCTGATGCGCGCCGCGAGATCAGGCACGGGAGTCGACATCTACGGTGACGGCTGCCAACTGCGTGATCTGGTGCACGTCGATGACATCGTGCAGGGGCTCCGCACCGCCTGGCGGGCTGGCTACGCGGGCCCGCTCATCCTCGCCTCCGGCAAGTCCGACTCGGTGAACGAGATCCTTGCAGTCGCGCGGCGAGTCACTGGGGCGCCAATTCCGGCGCGGCACGTACCGCCCAAACCGGGCGAAATGCCCGCGGTGCTCGTCGACATCGCCGTGGCAGGTGCGATCGGCTACGAGCCGGCCTACGACCTCGAGTCCGGCCTGGCAACGGTGTGGCCTGAGTTCGCGGCAGATCGGGCCGTGCTCAGCCGCAACGGGCACGGCCCCCCCATAGCAGCGGGGGCAGCGAAGTGACGAGCCAGGAGGCCGACCGCTACGGTGGTCAGTCGGTCGACGACGCAGCGGCCAGCGACTTCGCCGCCGAGTACGCCGAACGCGGGCAACTGCTACCGCCTGTGGCCATAGTGATCGCGGCCTACAACGAGGAGGCAGCGATCGGCCCGGTCATCGAGGCACTCCCGGCGAGCATCTGCGGGCTGGCGACGGCGACCATCGTGGTCGTGGACGGATCAGTCGACGGTACCGCCAAGGAAGCCGGCGCGCACGGTGCGCTCGTCTGCGACGTACCGGTCAACCGCGGGCAGGGGGCTGCGCTCCGGCTCGGCTATCGGCTCGCGCGCGAGGGCGGCGCGCGGTACATCGTGACCACGGACGCCGACGGGCAGTACGACCCGGCCGACGCGCAGGGCCTGCTTGAGCCCGTGCTCGCTGACGACGCGGACTTCGTGACCGGATCAAGGACACTCGGCAGCGAGGAAACCAGGGACCCGGTGCGCAAGCTCGGGGTCAGGCTCTTCGCCGCGACGATCAGCCTGCTGACCGGGCAGCGCGTCACCGATCCGTCGTTCGGCATGCGAGCGATGCGCGCGGAGGTGACCGGCGCGATCCAGTTGCAGCAGCCTCAATACCAGGCGGCTGAGTTGCTGATCGGAGTGATCGCCGGTGGCTTTCGGGTCGCGGAGCGTCCGGCCACCATCCGCAGGCGCAGGGTCGGCGAAAGCAAGAAAGGCCACAACGTGCTCTACGGCCTCAGGTTCGCCGGCGTGATTCTCGGCACCTGGTGGCGCGAGCGGCACCGGCATCAGCGCGTCGCCGATGTCGATCTTAATTCCTCTCCCGCGGACGCCGCCCGCCGCCGCGCCGCTGACGCCGATCGCGCCGCCGGTACGGCTGGCCCCGCTGACGCGAGTGGCGCCGCGGATGCCGGGGTGGCTGACGGCGCACCCGCGGGCGCAGCCGCGGATGCGCCGTCGCTTGCGGCCTTGACGCTCGGTGAGCCCGCCGACCTGTGTACGGAGCCTTTGGCACCCCGGTCGGCGAAGAGGACGTAGTGGAAGATCGCGAATCTGGACAGGAACGTCACCGCGTTGGCCGCGAGGTAAGCGGTGCCCACGAAGACAAGGCGCGGAATCGGCCTCAGCCCCATCGACAGGGCAAGGTGATGCGCCAGGCTTGTCGCCAGCGACAGGAAGGCGATGGTGCCGACGGCTATCAGCCAGAATGGCAGCGTCTCCTTGAGCAGATCCGGCCTGCCCTTCCGTTCCCACGCCCACCGGCTCAACAGGTAGCTCACCGCGGCGCCGGCGAACCAGGCCACCGCGGCCGACACTGTCGGCCACAGCTTCAGGAGCCCAAGGCACGTCAGGAGCGTGAACTCGCTCGTCGCGAGCGCGAGAGCCGCGCCAATGGCGAAGCGCGTGAACTGCCTGCCCACGGTCCGGACGCAGTACCCGTACACCGCCCTGACCATGCTATGAGCGCGCACGGCCCGAACTACGTTGCGCAACGCCAGTGCCATTGGTACCTCAGCTTACATGTCGTGGTGACCGACAATAGCGGATCAATCTGGGCGTTTGGTTAGAAACCGACCGCGGGGAGAATAGGAGCAGCTTCATGAAGATCTTGGTGTTGGGCGGTGACGGTTACCTCGGTTGGCCGACGGCACTGCACATGTCGCACACCGGCCACGACGTGGCTGTTGCCGACAACTTTGCGCGACGGCAGTACGACCACGAACTCGGTGTTGAGAGCCTAGTCCCCATTGAGACGCTGCGCACCCGTGTCACCACGTGGCGTGAGATCACAGGGGAAAACATCGAATGCTATGTCGGAGATCTCACTGACGCCGACTTCACGTATCACATCATTGAGGACTACCGCCCCGACGCTGTCGTTCACTTTGCCGAACAGCGCGCCGCGCCGTATTCGATGATCGATCGCAAGCACGCCGTCTATACCCAGGCCAACAATGTGATCGGCAACCTCAACGTGCTGTACGCGATCGCCGAGACCGATCCGGACATCCACCTGGTCAAGCTCGGCACCATGGGCGAGTACGGCACCCCCAACATCGACATCGAGGAAGGCTGGCTCGAGGTCGAGCACAAGGGCCGCAAGGACCGGGTGCTTTTCCCGAAGCGGCCGGGCTCCTTCTACCACCTGTCCAAGGTGCACGACAGCCACAACATCGAGTTCGCCTGCCGGATCTGGGGACTTCGGGCCACCGACCTGAACCAGGGGGTGGTGTATGGGCAGCAGACACCGCAAACAGCCATGGATGACAGGCTCGCGACCCGCTTCGACTACGACGCGGTCTTCGGCACGGTGCTGAACAGGTTCTGTATCCAGGCCGTGCTCGGCCATCCGCTGACCGTGTACGGCAAGGGTGGTCAGACCCGTGGCATCATCGACATCCGCGACACGGTCCGCTGCATACAGATCGCCTGTGAGAACCCGGCGGACCAGGGTGAATTCCGGGTCTTCAACCAAATCACGGAGTGGATGTCCGTTTCCGACATGGCGGACACGATCGCCAAGTGCAACCCGGAGCCCGTGACGATCGAGTGCGTGGACAACCCGCGGGTGGAAGCCGATAACCACCACTACAACGTCGCGCACACCAGGCTCATCGAGCTTGGGCTGCAGCCGCAGCTGCTGTCCGACACCCTGATCGAGTCGCTCCTTGAGATCACCAAACGATACGCCCACCGCGTGCGGACCGAGGTGCTGCGCCCGACAGTCAACTGGCGCACCCCCCGCGCGGACTGAACCCGTCGCCCGGCGGCCGACCCGCGTTCTTATGAACGCCCGGCCCGCCACCGGGCGCCCTAGGATGGCGCTGGGCACCCCGATAGCTGGGCACCCGGATAACAGCGGAGGTGCGGGCGGTGACGGACGACCTGAGGCTGGGCCTGAGCATCGGCTACTGGATCACTCCCGGCGACGCCACCGAGACCGTTCTCACGGCCGAACGACTCGGCTACGACTCCGTCTGGACCGCGGAATCGTACGGCTCCGACGCGCTCACCCCGCTGACCTGGTATGGGGCCCGGACCAGCCGAATCAAACTGGGCACCTCCGTCGTCCAGCTCGCCGCCAGGACTCCGGCCGCAACCGCGATGGCCGCCGTCACCCTCGACTACCTTTCCGGCGGTCGGCTGATGCTCGGCGTAGGCGTGTCAGGTCCCCAGGTGGTTGAGGGCTGGTACGGGGTGCCGTTTTCGCAGCCGCTGGCGCGCACCCGCGAGTACGTGGACCTCCTGCGGCTGATGTGGAGCAGGCAGCGGCCTGCGCGCAATCCCGGGCCGCATTATCCGCTGCCCTTCCGTCCAGGGACTGGGCTCGGCAAGCCGCTCCGGCTGAACATTCCGCCGCTGCGCGATGCCATCCCGGTCTACCTCGGCGCGGAGGGGCCGAAAAACGTGGCGCTCGCCACCGAGATCGCCGACGGCTGGCTGCCGCTGTTCACTCATCCGGAGAAGATGAGCCAGGTGTACGGCGACGCCCTCGCCGCCGCGCCACCGGGCTTCGACATCGCCGCCACGGTGAATGTCATCCGCACCGATAATCTTCCCGGCGCCCTGCGGACCGCGAAGATGACCCTGGGTTTCTACATCGGCGGCATGGGGGCACGTAACAGGAACTTCCACTTAAACGTCGTCAGCCGAATGGGATTCGAGGAAGCGGCCCGCAACGTTCAGGAGCTATGGCTGAACGGCCGCCGCGACGAGGCCATCGCGGCCGTGCCCGACGAGCTCGCGGATGCGATCTGCCTGCTCGGCCCCATCGGCCGGATCCGTGAGCGGCTTCAACTGTGGCGCGAGAGCGCGGTCACCACATTGCTTGTGGCCGGCCCGACCTCCGAACCGGACCTGCGGGCGATACGCGACGCGGTCCTCGGATAGCGATGCATCGCCCAGCACTACCTGAACGCCGCGTGCCAGTCACGGGCGGTCATGAAGATCATGATCGTGAGGCCGCATGGATTGATTTCCGTGCGCGTGCTGCCAGGGCATGCCCTAGTCCCATGTCCGGGCGAGCAGCCAGTCGCCGACTCCGGGATCGCAGCGCAACTCGTAGAGGCCTTGCGGCGCATCCTTGCCGGGCGACGCCCGCACCCGCCAGAACTCCCGCCCGGCCTGCGGCCCAGGGTCCTCGCGGCCCTTCCGGCGCCACCACTCGTGGCTGATTTGCTTGTGTTCGAGCACGTCGAGCACCGTGAATAAACGGCCGCGCCAGACGAACCTGATCGGCGCACCGTCGTCGTCCGTCCAGACCTGGATGGGGTCGCCGTACACTCTGTTCAACGCGCCCACCTTCCACCTTGGCCCGTCCCGCGTCGTCCTCGCGGTGATGTCTGCGTCGATCCGGCAGCCACCCGGGGGGTCGATCCGGCAGCCACCCGGGGGAAGGCAGGTAGCACTACATTCGAACATATACTCGATTGCCGTGACAGGCAAGCCCGGGCCCGGCAAACCCGCGGCGCTCGGCGTGGCCAGCGCGGCCGGCTCGCCGCGGGCAGCGTCGCAATGGAGTTGGGCTGACTTGCGACACTACCGATCATGCGAACGCTGGTCGTCGACCATCCCCTGATCGCGCACAAACTCACCGCGCTGCGCGACGCAACTACCGAGGCCCCGACATTCCGCCGGCTCGCCGACGAGCTTGTCACCCTGCTCGCCTACGAGACGACACGCGAGGTCCGCATTCAGCCGGTGTCGGTGCGAACCCCCCTGGCGACTGCGGCAGGCGTCAAGCTGGCGCGCCCGGTACCGCTCGTGATCCCGGTGCTGCGCGCCGGTATCGGCATGCTCGACGGCATGTCCAGGCTAGTGCCGACCGCCGACGTCGGTTTCGTGGGGTTGGTCAGAGATGAGGTGTCGCTCGTCGCCTCGACCTACGCCGACCGGCTGCCCGCGGATCTGTCCGGCCGCGAGGCGTTCGTCCTCGATCCGATGCTCGCGACGGGCGGGACGCTGGAAACCGTCATAGCGATGCTCGTGCGGCGCGGCGCCACGTCGGTGACCGCCGTCTGCCTGATCGCCGCACCCGAGGGCGTCAGCAGGATCGAGGCGGCATTCCCTTCCGACGATCCCGTGCCCGTCCGTGTGGTTACCGCGGCCCTGGACCTCGCCTGGACGGGCGTGGGTACATCGTGCCCGGCCTCGGCGACGCGGGCGACCGCCTGTTCGGCGAGATCTGAGAAGGCCGGTAAGACGAGGCAGGCTGCGATCGACGATGGCGATGTCAGGCTCCCGTTCCGGCGAGGTCGGCATCTTTGGGTCGGCGCTGCGACATCATCCGGGTCGGTCCACAGGTCGCGATCGTACACGAGGAGGTTCGGGCTGGCGCCCAGGTGACGTTGCCGGGTAGCAGCCAGGGATAGGAAGTTCTCACGCAGGGCCATCTCGAGGCCGGCCGGCTCTGGTGCGTCGCTGTGGCCGCGGCTCGCCTCCGCGCCGGCACCCTAGATGCCGATGGGGTGCCAGACGGTCTTGGTCTCAAGGAATGCCAGCATGCGGCTCGGGTCCGGCGGGGCGGCCCAGTCGCCGTCGCCGTCGGCGTCGGGGCGCGGGACGAATACGCGCTTGAGATTCCCCGCGGCGAGGCGTTCGAGGTCGGCCCGGCCGGCTGGCGCCACGCCGGACAGATCGATGCCGTTAACGTCCATGTGCGCGGCGAGGACGGGCACGAGTTCCGCGGCACGGCCGGTGAGCAGGTTGACGACGCCTGCCGGGACGTCCGATGTCGCGATCACCTCGGCGAAAGTGACAGCGGGCAGCGGGCGCGGCTCGCTTGCGATGACGACCGCCGTGTTGCCTGTCACGATGACCGGCGCCAGCACGCTGACCAGCCCGAGCAGGCTCGACGTGGCGGGCGCCACGACCGCGACAACCCCAGTCGGCTCGGGGACGCTGAAGTTGAAATAGGGCCCCGCTACCGGATTCGCGGCGCCGGCGACCTGGGTGACTTTGTCCGACCAGCCGGCGAACCACACCCACCGGTCGACCGTTTCGGCGACCGACCGCCCAGCCGCGGCCGCGGAGATACCTTCGGCGGCGGCCACCTCGGCCGTGAACTGTGCCGCACGGCCCTCGAGCATTTCTGCCACGCGGTAGAGAACCTGTCCCCTGTGGTACGCCGTAGCGCCCGCCCACCCGGGCACTGCCGCGCGTGCGGCGACGACCGCTTCCCTCGCGTCCTTGCGTGATCCCTGCGCCGCGTTCGCGAGCACCGCGCCGTCCGCACCGGTGACCTGGTAAGAACGGCCCGATTCCGACCGCGGGAACGCGCCGCGGATGAACAGCTTGTAGGTTTTGCGCACGTCGAGCCTCAAACCGTGGGCAGCAGCGCCCGCAGCGCCGTCATCAGACATCGAGATAAGCCTCCAGCCCGTGCCTGCCGCCTTCCCGCCCGAATCCTGACTCGCGGTACCCGCCAAACGGGCTCGCCGGGTCGAAGCGGTTGTAGGTGTTGGCCCAGACGACTCCGGACCGCAGCCGCTGCGCCATCCAGAGGATCCGGCTGCCCTTCTCTGTCCATACCCCGGCCGACAGCCCGTAGGGCGTGTTGTTCGCCTTAGTGATGGCCTCTTCCGGGGTACGGAACGTGAGCACGGACAGCACCGGCCCGAAGATCTCCTCGCGGGCGATCCGGTGCGACTGGCTGACCCCTGTGAACACGGTCGGCGGGAACCAGTAACCGCGCTCGGGCAGCCGACATTGCGGTGACCAGCGCACGCCGCCATCCGCCTCGCCAGCCGCGGACAGCGTACGGATCTTGTCGAGTTGCTGCGCCGAGTTGATCGCGCCGATGTCGGTGTTCTTGTCGAGCGGGTCGCCGAGCCGCAGCGTATCGATCCGGCGCTTCAGGCGGTCGACCACCAGGTCGGCCGCCGACTCCTGCACGAGCAGCCGCGAGCCTGCGCAGCAGACATGGCCCTGGTTGAAGAAGATGCCGTTCACGATGCCCTCGACGGCCTGGTCCAGCGGCGCGTCAGCAAAGACCACGTTCGCCGCCTTGCCGCCGAGTTCGAGGGTGAGCCGCTTTGGCGTCCCCGCGACCGCACGCCGGATTTCCTTGCCCACCTCGGTCGAGCCGGTGAAGGCGATCTTGTCGATACCGGGATGGGTGACAAGCTTGGCGCCGGTATCCCCTTCGCCTGTGATGACGTTCACCACGCCGGAAGGCAGGTCCGCCTGGCGGCACACCTCGGCCAGGAGCAGCGCGGACAGGGGTGTCGTCGCGGCCGGCTTGAGCACGCACGTGTTTCCCGCGGCGAGCGCGGGTGCGAGCTTCCACGCAGCCATCAGCAGCGGGAAGTTCCACAGGATGATCTGGCCCGCGACGCCAATCGGTCGCGGCGCCTGGCCGAAGCCCGCATACTCCAGCTTGTCGGCCCAGCCGGCGTGGTAGAAGAAGTGCGCGGCGGCGAGCGGCACGTCGACGTCGCGCGACTCCCGGATCGGCTTGCCGTTGTCCAGGCTCTCGAGCACCGCGAACTCGCGTGCGCGTTCCTGCAGGATCCGGGCGATCCGGTAGAGGTACTTGGCTCTTTCACGGCCCGGCATGCGGCGCCACACACGGTCGAGGGCGGCGCGCGCGGCTCGCACTGCGCGGTCCACGTCGGTGATGCCCGCGTCGGCCACCACTGCGAGCGGTTCCTCCGTTGCCGGGTTGACGGTCGCGAACTTCGCGGCGTCCGCCGCGGGCTGGAACTGCCCGTCGATAAACAGGCCGTACTCCCGCTGGATGGAAACGATGTCGCGTGACTCCGGCGCGGGCGCGTAATCCCAGGCCATTAGTCGACCGTGAAGTAGTCGGGACCGGCGTAGACACCGGTGCGCTGCTTACTGCGCTGCATGAGCAGGTCGTTGAGGACGCTGGACGCGCCGATCCTGAACGACTCCGGGGTGAGCCACTGCTGCCCGGCAGTCTCGCGCACAAGCACGAGGTATCGGATCGCGTCCTTGGCGGTGCGCACTCCGCCCGCCACCTTCACGCCGACCCTGCGGCCGGTCTGTGCGGCGAAGTCCGCGACGGCGGACAACATGACGAGGGCGACGGGTGGTGTCGCCGCCGGCGACACCTTGCCCGTCGACGTCTTGATGAAGTCGGCTCCGGCAAGCATCGCGAGCCATGCTGCGCGCGAAACGTTGTCCAGCGTGGCGAGTTCGCCGGTTTCGAGGATCACCTTGAGATGCGCCGATCCGCACGCCGCACGCACCGCGCGCACCTCCTCGTAGACCTGCCGGTACCGCCCGGACAGGAAGGCGCCACGGTCGATGACCATGTCGATCTCGTCCGCCCCGCCGTCCACGGCGCTTGCGACATCGGCGAGTTTCACCGCCGGTGCGGCTCGCCCGGATGGGAATGCGGTGGCCACGGACGCCACGGCGACCGGGCTGCCGTCCAGTTCTGCGCGGGCCACCGCGACGAGATCGGGGTAGACGCAGACCGCAGCGACGGCCGGCACGCCCGGGTCGAGCGGGTCGGGGCGGCGCGCCTTCGCGCACAGCGCGCGGACCTTGCCCGGGGTGTCCGCCCCTTCGAGCGTGGTCAGGTCGACCATCCGGATCGCAGTGTCGATGGCCCACAGCTTCGCGTCCGTCTTGATCGATCTGGTGGCCAGGGCAGCCGCCCGCGCCTGCGCACCCACCTGGTCGATCCCTGGAAGGCCGTGCAGGACCTGCCTGAGCGCGGCATCGGAAGACGGCATGGCCACGATGCCAGACGGCAGCGTGCTCAGCGTTCTCAGGGTGTTCAGCGGGCCATCGCCGACCAGGTGCGAACGCGACTCGATGTTCACGTCCCGACGCTACCTCGCCGAGCCGGACCGGGCATCATCCGCTCGGCGGCGCGGGTGAACCGCGCTGCGGGGACGGCGCAGGATCCCTCGGATGCTGGGCGGCGGCCATTTACGCCGGGGGCAGCGCTGGGGCCATCATGGCGTGATTCGCTCGATCACCAGCGGTGTCACCGGCGGTGGCTCTGGCCCGATCTCGGCCGCGCCCGCCAGCGCTTGTCTGGCCTGCCCGAAGCGCGCCGAGTCAGCACTGCGCAGCTCAAGCAGGGGCTGCCCCTTTTCGACGCGGTCGCCGGGTTTGGCTAGGCAAATGACCCCGGCTGCCGCGCTCACGGAGTCCTCCTTGCGTACTCGGCCTGCGCCGAGAAGCCACGCGGCACGCCCGACCGCCAGGGCGTCGAGCTGACGGAGCCACCCTGACCCGGCCGCGGCCACTGTCACCGCGTGCGGCGCTCGCGGCAGGGGTGCGTCCGGGTCGCCACCCTGGGCGGTGATCATCGCTCGGTAGCGCTGATATGCCCGGCCGTCCGCGAGTGCGGCGGCCGGGTCTGCGCGAGGATCCCGCGGGTCGGCCGTGTCAGCCGCCGCGGCCAGCCCGGGCTGCGGCCCCAGTCCGGCGAGCCAGAGCATCTCTTCGGCCAGCGCGAGAGTGACCTCGACAAGGTCGGGCGGGCCGCCTCCGCGCAGCGTCGCCACTGCCTCCTCGACCTCTACCGCATTGCCTGCGGCGTGCCCGAGCGGCGTGTCCATCCTGGTAAGCAGCGCGGAGGTCCGCACGCCATGCTCGGCGCCGAGGGTCACCATGGTTGCCGCCAGGTGCCTGGCCTCACCCAGGTCGCGCATGAACGCGCCGCAGCCCACCTTCACGTCGAGCACGAGCGCCGCCGTCCCCTCGGCGATCTTCTTCGACATGATCGAGCTTGCGATCAGCGGTATCGACTCGACTGTGCCGGTCACATCGCGCAGTGCGTACAGCCGCCGGTCGGCCGGCGCCAGTCCGGGACCCGCGGCGCAGATGACGCAGCCGACGTCGCGCAGCACGGCCATCGTCTCCGCGGGCGACAGGCTTGCCCGCCAGCCCGGCACGGCCTCAAGCTTGTCGAGCGTGCCGCCGGTGTGGCCGAGACCACGGCCGGATAGTTGCGGCACGGCGGCGCCGCAGCTCGCCACGAGGGGCGCGAGGATCAGCGAGACCTTGTCCCCGACCCCGCCGGTCGAGTGCTTGTCGACGGTGGGCGCTGGCACGCCGGCAAGGTCGAGCCGCTCGCCTGATGCGACCATGGCGGCCGTCCAGATCCGCAGTTCGGCGGGGTCAAGCCCGCGGAAGTAGATGGCCATCAGCAGAGCGGACATCTGCTCCTCGGGTACCGCGCCCCTGGTGTAGGCCGCTATCAGCCAGCGGACGTCATCGTCGGCAAGCCGACCGCCGTCCCGCTTGGCCCTGATCAGCCCGGCGACGTCCGGCGCTCGGGAGCGCGGCGACGGCGTTTCCCGCGGCTCCCGGTCAGGCGCGGATGCTTCCGGCATGGATGTTTCCGGCACGGGGGTTTTAGGCACGGGGGTTTTAGACATGGAGGCTCTAGACTTGGATGCTTCAGCCACGGGCGCCCCGATCGGCGGGCAGGTCTCCGGGGCCGAGCGCGGCGGGCAGCAACGTCCTCAGCTCCCGCGGCCCCGCGGCGGTGTCGACGAGCAGCCCCTCGCCGCCCGCCTCGAAAAGCAGCTGGCGGCAGCGGCCGCAGGGCAGCAGCGGCGATCCGTCACCTGCGACGACGCTGACCGCGACCAGGGTTCCGCCGCCGCCGGCGTGTAGCGCGGACACCAGTCCGCACTCGGCGCACAGGGTGAGCCCATAGGAGGCATTCTCCACGTTGCAACCGACGATGACCCTGCCGTCCGCCGCCTCGGCTGCGGCGCCCACCCGCAGTCCGGAGTACGGCGCATACGCCCGGCCCGCCGCATCGCCTGCGGCGACCCGGAGCCGGTACCAGTCGATCAGCACGCTCGCGCCTCCGCCCGCCGAGCGTAGCCGGCCAGGCGGCGGTGGCACCGAGGTCGCTGCACGGTGACACGCCGTATACCAGCAGGGTATGGCCGCGTTTCGAGTTGGCAACGGCGTAGTTCGTACTGCCTTGTCCTGCTTCCCCGGACGGTGGCACCCGGTCTAACCTGCGGGCATCCCGGGACGAGCGCGGCGCAGTACTGCAAGTGCTTCATCACCAGCGTGCGGAAGGGAATCCAGACAGCGGTGAAGAACGCGGTCAGGACGGCGGCACGTTCAAGGGCGGCAACTAAATCGGAACGCTTGCGAACGGCGGCGTCGCGCCTGCCCCGTACCACGATTTCGCCAGCAAGGTCCCTGCCTCACTGCAGTCCGGGCTCAACCAGGTGAAGCAGGGCATCATTAACGGGAGCCAGACCCCCACGAAGAGCCCCGTCTAGTCCCGGGTGAGCCGAGGTCACATGGCCCGGCCGGGATTGCCCGGCCGGGCTCACGCCCGGATGCCAGGGGAGGGAGGCGCCGGTGAAGCTCGAGCTGAAGGGGATCACAAAGTCGCGGGCAGGTCGCCGTGAATGACCTGTCGTTGCAGGTACGGGCCGGGGAGATTCTCGGTATCGCCGGCGTGCAGGGGAACGGGCAGACCGAACTCTGCGAGGCGCTGATGGGCTTGCGGGCGGCGGCCGGGTCGGTGAGACGCGACGGCCACGACGTCAGCCACGGCGCACCCAGGGATCGGTTGCGCGCCGGGATGGGCTATATCCCCGAGGACAGGCAAGAGGAGGGCCTGGTCGCGGACTTTCCCGTCGCCGACACACTCATCCTGGACGTTTACGACAGGCCGCCGTTCGCCAGCGGCATTGCGCCCGACCTCGAAGCGATCTGGTCGGGCGGGTCCGGCCAGCCAGGGCCGACGGTAAGCCCTACATCAAGCAATGACGAGTCGCTGACGTGATTCCCGCCGACCCCGCGCCCGACGGTGCCGTACCCGCTGATGCCGTACCCGCTGATGCGGTGCCCAACTGCACCACAGGCGAAGGCATGGCCAGGGAAAGCACCGCACAGGAAGGTATAGCCCGTGCAGGCACGGCACCGGAAGGTACCGCGCCAGCTGCCCTTATTCCGGCTGATCTTCGCGCCACCGTCGAGGCATGGGCCGCCGATGACCCTGATCCGGCGGATGCGGCCGAACTGCTCGCGCTTGTCGACGATGGAAGCGCCGCGGCCGCGGCTGAGCTAGCTGACCGCTTCGCGGGCAGGCTACAGTTCGGCACCGCAGGACTTCGCGGCGTCGTCGCCGCCGGCCCGAACCGGATGAACCGCGCCGTCGTGCGAGCCGCAACCGCTGCCGTCAGCCGCTGGCTGCGAGAACGCCAGCCTGATGACGCCGCCGAGGCCGGCGTCGTCATCGGCTCCGACGCCAGGCAACGTTCAGCCGAGTTCGCTGACGAAGTGGCCGCGGTGCTCGCTGGGGCCGGCATCCGGGCACACATGCTGCCGCCGCGCCGCCCCACGCCGCTGCTGGCCTTTGCTGTCCGTCACCTGCGCGCGGCGGCCGGGATCATGATCACCGCGAGCCACAACCCGCCCGCGGACAACGGCTACAAGCTGTACCTCAGCGACGGGGCGCAGATCGTGCCGCCAGCTGACGCGGAGATCGAGGCGCGCATTCGCGGCCTCGGCGCGCTCCGCGAGGTTCCCGTCGCGCCGCTAGGTGACCGGCTGATCGTCCACTACGGGGATGACATCGCTGCCGCCTACCTCGACGCCATCACCGCGGCGTCCCGGGCAATGACGGGCCCGGCGGGCCCGGACACCAGCGGCGCCGGCCCCGCAGGCCCGGATACAGCCGGCGCAGACGCAGCCAGCGCAGACGCAGCCAGCGCAGACAGATGCAGCGCGGACACATGCAGCGCGGACACAGCGAGCGCGGACACAGCCAGCGCGAGCGCCGCCGGGGCAGGCAGGACACCGCCGCGGGTCGTCTACACCCCGCTGCACGGGGTCGCCCTGGACCTGGCGGTCCAGGCCATCGAGCGGGCGGGGTTTCCTGCCCCGCATGTGGTCGCCGCGCAGGCGCAGCCCGACCCGGATTTCCCGACCGTCGCGTTTCCGAACCCAGAGCAGCCTGGCGCGCTCGACCTGGCGCTGGCCGACGCGCGCAGGATCGGCGCGGACCTCGTGCTCGCGAACGACCCCGACGGGGACAGGCTCGCGGTCGCCGTCCCCGATCCAGCGGCGGACGGCGGCTGGCGGGTGCTGACCGGCGACCAGTTGGGCGCGCTGCTCGGTGACTTCGTACTCGAACAGACGGCGGGCGCGCCTGACCCCGATGCCAGGATCGTCGTCACCACGGTCGTCTCCTCGACGCTCCTGTCGCGGATCGCGGCCGCGGCGGGCGCGAGGTACGCCGAGACGCTCACTGGCTTCAAGTGGATCGTTCGTGGCGGCGAGCGCCAGCCCGGCAGCCGTTTCGTATTCGGCTACGAGGAGGCACTTGGCTACGTCATCGGCGACGTGGTCCGTGACAAGGACGGCATCGGTGCCGCGCTTGCCGTGCTTGACCTCGCCGCGGCCGCCAGGTCAGCGGGAGCGTCCCTGCTCGACAGGTACGACGCGATAGAGAAGGCGCACGGCGTGCACCTGACCGCGCAGCTCACCCTGCAGACCCAGGCCGCGGCCAACGTCATGGCCCGGCTGCGCGCCGCTCCGCCCGCCACACTCGGCGGCGCACCAGTGACCCGCGTCCTCGACCTGGCAGACGGGGTCGGCGAACTGCCGCCCGCCGACCTGCTCAGCTACCGATTGCGAGACGCGCGGGTGGTCGTGCGCCCCAGCGGCACCGAGCCCAAGATCAAGGCCTACTTCGAGGTTGTCTCGCCGGTCACACGCGGCGACCTCGTTGCCGCCCGGGCCGACGCCGGTGAAAGGCTCGGCCCGCTGCGCAGCGCGGTCGCCGCCCTGCTCCGCGGCTGAGGGAACCACGTCCATGACGGTGGAAATCCTGCCGCGGCACCCACCAGAATCGATACTCCGGAAGAGTCACGGCGATTACTAGGTGCCCTCCTCGAGGTCGCCCTCCAAGTCGAGATACACCTGGCGCAGCCCGTCGAGGGTCTTGGGATCTGGCTCGGCCCACATCCCGCGCTGCGCGGCTTCGAGCAACCGCTCGGCGATCCCGCGCAGCGCCCACGGATTCGATTCCCGCATGAACTGCCGCGTCTGTTCGTCGAAAACGTAGGACGCGGCGAGCTGCTCGTACATCCAGTCCGCGACCACGCCGGCGGTCGCGTCATAGCCGAACAGGTAGTCCACGGTGGCGGCCAGTTCGAACGCGCCCTTGTATCCGTGCCGCCGCATCGCCGCGATCCAACGCGGGTTCACCACCCGGGCACGGAACACCCGGTGGGTTTCCTCGGCAAGGGTCCGGGTCTTCACCGCATCGGGCGCCACGGAGTCACCCACGTAGGCGGCGGGATTGCGCCCGGTCAGTGAACGCACCATGGCGACCATCCCGCCGTGGTACTGGAAGTAGTCGTCGGAATCGACGATGTCGTGCTCACGGTTGTCCTGGTTCTTGGCGGCGACCGCGATCCGGCGGAATGCGGTCTCCATGTCCGGCCGCGCGACGCGGCCATCAAGCCCGCGCCCGTAGGCGTAGCCGCCCCAGACGGCGTACACCTCGGCCAGGTCGGCGTCGTCCCGCCAGTTCCGCGCGTCGATGAGCGGCAGCAGGCCCGCGCCGTAGGCGCCGGGCTTGGAGCCGAAGATCCGCGTGGTCGCCCGGCGCCAGTCGCCGTGCCCAGCCAGGTCCGCCAGGGCGTGGGCGCGGACGAAGTTGTCTTCTGGTGGCTCGTCGAGTTCCGCGACCGCCGCGATCGCATCGTCCATCAGGGCGACGACGTGCGGCAGGGCGTCACGGAAGAAGCCGGAAATGCGGAGGGTAACGTCGACGCGCGGGCGGCCGAGTTCGGCAACGGGCATGACCTCGAAGCCGGTCACGCGCCGCGACGCGTCGTCCCACGTCGGCCTGCACCCGATCAAGGCGAGTACCTCGGCGATGTCGTCGCCCTGCGTACGCATCGCCGAGGTGCCCCAGACCGTGAGGCCCACGCAGCGCGGATAGTCACCCTCGTCGGCCAGCTGCCGGGCGAGCAGCGACTCCGCGAGCGCGCAGCCGGTATCCCATGCGGCACGAGACGGGATCGCTTTCGGGTCCACCGAGTAGAAGTTGCGGCCGGTGGGCAGCACGTTAACCAGGCCACGGGTCGGTGACCCTGACGGCCCTGCGGGGATGTAGCCGCCATCGAGCGCACGGAGCACCGCGTCGATCTCGCCTCGAGTCGCCGCGAGCCGCGGCACCACCTCGGCCGCGGCGAACTCGAGCACGCGGACCACATCCTCCCGCCGATTCCATGATCGTGGTACCTCACCCGTGCTATTAGCGGGTGAGGTACCACGATCACGGTCAGGGGCACGAGGCGGCGTGTCCCCTGTGGTTGGGGTGGCTGGTGTCGCGAGGGACGCCGGAGCCCCGTATCCGAGGACGGCGGCGCAGACCTCCGCTGCGCGCGCCGGATCCCAGCCGGTTTCGGCCATACCCTCGAGCAGCAGGCGCACGGTCTCCTCCGCGCTGTCGCGCTCGACCCGCGACGCCGACGCCTCATCTACCCCGAGCGCGGCACGGAGCCCCGGCAGCGCCCCCGACCGCCCGCCCCACACCTGCGCCGAGCGAAGGATCACGCCGACCAGGTTCACCAACGCCGGACCCGAGGGTGCCTCGCCGAGCACGTGCAGCCCGTCGCGGATCGCGGCGTCCTTGACCTCGCACAGGTAGCCGTCGATGTGCAGCACGAAGTCGCCGAACTCCGCCTCGCCTGGCTGCTGCGCGACCTGCAGGTCGTGGTGGAGCTGCGCGGCCCGCACCAGGGTCCAGATCTGCGCTCGCACCCCGGGCAGTTTCGCCGGGTCGAGCGCCTGCACGGTCGCGTACTCGTCCAGCAACTGCTCAAGCTTCGCCAGGTCACCGTAGGTATCCGCACGCGCCATCGGCGGCACCAGGTGATCAACGATGGTGGCGTGCGCGCGGCGCTTGGCCTGCGTCCCCTCACCTGGGTCATTGACGATGAACGGGTAGACCAGCGGCACCTCGCGCAGCACCTGATCGGGCCCGCACTCCGCCGACAGCCCAAGCCCCTTGCCGGGCAGCCACTCGAGCGTGCCGTGCTTGCCCAGGTGCACGACGGCGTCGGCGCGGAACACCTCCTGCAGCCACCTATACGCCGCCAGGTAATGATGCGACGGCGGCAGGTCAGGGTCGTGGTAGATCGCTACCGGGTTCTCGCCGAACCCGCGCGGCGGCTGGATCATCAGCACCACGTTGCCGAACCGCAGCGCCGCGAGCACGATGGCAGCGCCACTGCCGTCCACGTACAGCTCACCGGGCGGATCACCCCAATGGGCAACGATCCGCTCGCGCAAGCCGTTAGGGACCTGGCTCAGCCACCGGCCGTAAACCGCGCGCGGGACCCTGATCGGTGCGGCGCGCAACTGCTCCTCGGTCAGCCACTCCGTGTCCTGCCCGCCCGCCGCTATCAGCGCGTGGATGAGGGCGTCGCCTTCGGGCGGGAAGCCCGGCCCGAGATCGTAGCCTGACCGCCGCAACGCGTCGAGAAGCCGAACGGCCGACGCCGGGGTGTCCAGCCCTACCGCGTTTCCCACCCGCGCATGTTTAGTCGGGTAGGACGACAGCATGATCGCTATGCGTTTCACGGAATTCGGGGTGCGGCGCAGCCGCGCGTGCCGGATAGCGACGTCAGCCAGGCGTGCCGCCCGCTCCGGATCCGCGCGGTACACCGGGACGCCGTCCGGGCCTTCCTCCTTGAACGAGAACGGCACCGTGATCAGGCGGCCGTCGAATTCGGGGATCGCCACCTGCATGGCCGCGTCCATGGGGGTGAGCGCGGCGTCCGACTGCGCCCAGTCGGCGCGGCTGCAGGTCAGGCAGAGACCCTGGATGATCGGTACGCCCAGAGTGGCGAGCGCCCCCGCCTCCCACGACCCGTCGTCATCGGCGCCGCTACCGCCGGTGGCGGTGGTGCCGCTGCTCGCGCCGCCAGCCGCGAGCACGGTGGTGATCACAGCGTCGGCCTGACCGAGCAGGTCGATCAGGCCGTCAGGCGGGTTGCGGAGCGAGCCGCAGAACACCGGCAGGGCGGTGGCGCCGCCCTGCTCGAGCGCGGCGCACAGCGTATCCACGAACGCTGTGTTGCCTGACAGTTCGTGCGCGCGGTAGTAGACGACCGCCACCAGGGGCCGCTGGCCATCCTGGCCGACGGCGGCGCGGCTCGCTTCGCGGCGGCCCGTCTGCGGCGATTCGGGCGCGGGCGGCCGGTTACGGTGCACCCCGTACTGGGCCATCGGGCTGGGCGGCGCGAAGCCCTGCCCGGTCAGCAGCACGGTGTCGGACAGGAACGCGGAAAGCTCGCGAAGGTTTTCCTGGCCGCCCTCGCGTAGGTAGGCCAGTGCCTGCGCGGTGATACCGGCTGGCACCGTGGACAGCGCCATCAGCTCCGCGTCCGGTGCGGCCTCGCCGCCGAGCGCGACCAGCGGCAGCCCCGTCCGGCGCAGGGCTTTGACCCCTTCCGGCCACGCCTTCCGCCCGCCGAGCAGGCGCACGACCACGAGATCAGCGCCGGCGGTCAGTGCGGCGAGGTCGCTTGCCTCGATCCGCGCCGGGTTGGCGGTGCGGAACGCAGCACCGGAGCGCTGGGCGGCGAGCAGTTCGGTGTCGGCCGTGGAGAGCAGCAGGATCGTGGTCATTCACCCGATCCTGCCACCTCCCGCGCGTTGCGATGGGAGCCCGGCTGGCTGCTGCGGTGTCAAGCGCCCTCCTGGTTTCCGCCGTGCCAAGCGACCGGCGGTCTGCGTGTCAGGCGACCGGCGGTCTGCGTCGGGTCAGGCAACCAGCGGGCCTCCGCCGCGGATCTCGATGTGCGGCCTCGCAGCGAGCATCGTCTCGGCCAGGGCGGCGCGACTGCTGCCCCATGCGTAGAAGTCGGCGTAGGTGTTGTTGTCGACCCACATGCAATGCGCAAGCCTGCCCGACTTCACCTGGAGCCATGCGCATGCCGCCTTCCCACCCATGGGGCCCACCGGGATCTGGGCAGGTGACTGCAGACTGCGGTTGGCCAGGAACGCTCGCAGCGCGACGTCGGAGTGGCCGGTGCCAGACAGATACGCGACGTCGAACCACAGCTGATAATGCTTGCTGGTGTTCGCGGCGGCCGGATCACTCGTGTAGAAGCCGCCGACGACGTCATTCGGAAAGGCTCCGAAGTCGTCCGAAATCTGCCGCTTTAGCTTGCTGGTAATGAACCGCTGCGTGAGCACGGGATTGAAACGCAGGGATCCAATTTGCGCAGGCGCTGCGACATTTCCTTCAGCGCCGACGACGGGTGGGCTCGCGGCGGCGGCGGGGCCTGGCGGGGAACTGTTCCGTGCGCTTCCCGCGGGGGTGTTGCGTGATGTTTGACCGTGATTGAGGGTGAGCACGTATGCCGCGGCGGCCGCTGCGACCACTGCCGTGACAGCACCCGCGGCAAGTAAGCGCCAGGCTTTCTTTCTGCCGCCACCCGGTAATTTGCCGCTGCTATAGGGCGCGACCGGCGGCGGGACGTAGTACTGATCGCGCTGCGGCCCGCCGTACGGTCCGGCGCCGGGTGGTGACCAGGAACCGTACATCCCCGGTGTGCCGGGCATGCCCTGCATGGCGCCCCGCGGCGGCGGACCATACGGCCCGCCCAGCCACGGCCCGTTCTCGCCCTGCGGCGGCGGACCATACGGCCCGCCCAGCCACGGCCCGTTCTCGCCTTGCGGCGGCGGCTGGCCATGCCGGCCGGGGCCGCCCTGTCCTTGCGGTGGCTGGCCATGCGGCCCGGCCTGCCACTGCCCGCTCCCGTCTTGCGGCGACCGGGGACCATACCACCCGGGGCCACCCCACGGCGGGGCGCAAGGCCCTTGCTGCCACTGTGCCTGTTCCCCCGCCAGGGGCCGCCCTCCATAGGGGCCTGGCTGCCACGGCGAGCCGTCGCCCGTTGGCTGATCATGTGGACCTGCGCCGGGCGGCGCGGGCTCCCCCATGCCTTCCTGCCCGCTCCACGGATCAGGTGACTCGTACACGCCCTGACCAGCGACTGGAGCCCCTTCCGCCCATCGATCATCAGAGCCAGGCGGCCATCCCGTGCTCATCGAGCAACCCCCTCAGCCCGCATGAAACCTAGGCCTAAGCAGGGCCACCCTACCGCGCCTGGTGCTAACGCGGTGGTGGCTGCGGAGCTACGGGCACCGGCCCGCTCGGTTAGCGTGCCGGAGTGCCGGGTGATGACCGGATGAGACGCGGCGCGCTCGTGCCCGTTCTTGACGGCTAGCCCGTCGCGCTCGGCGAGGTGTTGAGCTGGCAGGTGGGACTGCTGCGCGACGCCCACCAACACGGCGATCCGCTCGCGGCTGTGCTGCTACGCGGGTCTGGCCCGATCTTGGCTTCGCCGAACCATGCTTTCGCAGTACCGCAGCCGACGCCGCGCGCTACCACGGCCGAGAGCAGATCGCCGAACTGCTCGAGGCGCGAGCCGGGCCGCGATGGGCCACGCTCAGCTAGGCCCGAGGGCTGTGGCGCGGCCGATCCCGGCGAGGGTCTCGCGCAGCAGCTGGGCACGCCCCTGCGCGGCCGCGTAGTCCGCGAGCGCGGCGCACAGGAAGATCGCGAGCACCCGCGCCCGGATCTCCTGCTGCGGACTCACCTGACCATAGACCGCGAGCAAGGCCGCCCGGGCCGGACCGGCGAACCCGCCGAAGGCAAGAGAAAGATCAACGGCTGGATCGGCTAGGCAAAGGTCGCCGAAGTCGATCACGCCGGCCGCTTGGCCGTCGTCACCCACGAGCAGGTGCCGCACGTGCAGGTCGCCGTGCACCACGACCGGAGATACAGCTGGTGGTTCGCCGCTGCCGAACCCCGATCCGGTCAGCTGTTCGGCCTCGGTGAGCAGCCGGTCAGCTGGGCCGCGGTGCGCCCAGATCCCGCGCCGCGCAAGCGCGTCAAGCCGCTCGCGGGCCAAACCCGCGCGCAGGCAGGCGTCGCCGCGGCGGAGCGGATCGACCTGCAGGCTTGGACCGACCGCGGCGGCCACGCCCGGATCGTGCAGCGCCCGAAGGAACCTGCCCACACCGGCCGCCGCGGGCTTACGCGCGGCATCGGGCAAGTGCGACTCCGCGAGTTCGTGACCCGGAAGCAGCCGCGCTCCCCAGAACGGCCAGGGGTAACCGGCCGATGGCGCCCCCGCGAACTCGGGCACGGGCACGGGCAGCGGCAGCCACGGCGCCAGCCGCGGCAATACGGCGATCTCTCGCCGCAGCCCCGGCACGGCGACCGCGCGCCGCGGGAACCGGAACACCCAGTGCCCAGCGACGAGAAAAATGGTGTTGTCCCAGCCCGAGGCGAGCGGCTCCACCTGCGCTCCGCGCAGCGAGGGAAACTGGGCGCCGATGAGCTCAGCTGCCTGAGTCCTGCCGACCGGGTACTCGGCCGCCCACTCCGGTTCACCGACCGCCGCATCCTCGTCCATCATCCGCGACGCTACCCTGGCACGCCCCGGCCAGGCCGACGCACCTGGCTATCAGGTGCACCTGCGAGCTGAGCGGTTGCGGCTCGCCGCGGATCGTAGTACGAACAAAAAACCATTGAATCGCCGGTGATCAAGGCGTGACCGGCTGCGGGCTGGCCGCAAGCGCACACGACAGGGGGAGCGTGTCGATGGACGAGGAGCGGGCAGGCGTCTCCTCGTCTCCAGGCACCGAGCATAAGGAAGTCGGCGACTCGGCCTGCTGGGCGCACCGCGTCTGCCCGGAATGTGGTCGGCTCAACCAGGCGGAGCACCCGGACGCGTGTGAGGCATGCGGGGCGGACTTTCCCGCTTACTAGGCGCTGGTACGAGCCGGGCGCTACCTGCGCAGGGGCGTGGTCCCGGCCGACATGCGGACGCCGCAGAGGACAAGCGGGCGGGAAGCGGACAGCTTCTACCGGGACCGCTGCAGCTATGACGAAGGTAGGACGCTCAACCACGGGATCACCGGCAGCCCCGGCCTCGCGCGCCGCTACATGTCAGCCCGCGGCACGGGCGGCTTCGTCCGGGCGAGCTGGGACGAGGCGGTGGAGCTCGCAGCGACGGCCCACGTGCACACGATCCGCACCTGGGGCCGGACCGGATCGCCGGGTTCAGCCCAATCTCGGCGATGAGCATGGTCAGCCTTGCCGCGGGTGCCTGGTTCCACGCGCTGATCGGCGCGCCGATGCTGTGGTTCTATGACTGGTACGCCGACCTGCCGGTCGCCTCCCCGGAGGTCCTCGGTGACCAGACAGACGTGCCCGAGGCCGGTGACTGGTGGGACGCCTCCTACCTTGCGTGGGACTCCAACGCGGCAAGACGCGGCGGGCGGCTGATCATGATTCTGGGAAGGATGGTCTCGACTATGGGCACCGGCGCTGCGGGAGGCCAGGCACGACCCTTGAGCCGGACAGCGACGGCTATCAGGGATCTCTACCCTGGCTGCTTCGCATTTGTGATGGCCACAGGCATCATCTCGACGGGGACGTTCCTGCTGGGACCGTCCTGGCTATCGAAGGGGCTGCTCGTTGTCGCGTCGATCGGGCTCGT
The DNA here is from genome assembly GCA_035517695.1 of Streptosporangiaceae bacterium. Lineage (GTDB taxonomy): Bacteria > Actinomycetota > Actinomycetes > Streptosporangiales > Streptosporangiaceae > DATFVJ01. The sequence goes on along the minus strand of DATIYI010000365.1, from coordinate 43,768 downwards.
CGTGCTCGGCGCGGCACTGGCGATGCGGCTGGCCGTCTTCCGCTCCAGCGTCGCGGCCGATATGCAGGCGCCAGAGCGAGTGTTCGGCTTCTTCACGATCGTGGCCGGGATCGACGTGCTCGGGGTACGGCTCGGGGCCGCGGGTCATCCGCTGGCCACAGCGATCCTGGCGGGCCTGGCTGCTGCCCTGTGGCTCGCGCTGACTTACGGCGTGCCTGCCAGCCTGCTGCTCACGCGAGAGCGAGACTCGGTGCTCGGCGCCGTCAACGGCACCTGGCTGCTGTGGGTGGTCGGCACGCAGTCCCTCTCGGTCGCGGCATCGGCCCTGATTCCCGTCTGGCCGTCGCAATCCGGGCTGCTGGCGCCGGCCGCTGTCGGACTATGGAGCGTCGGGCTGGTGCTGTATCTGCTGCTCATCTCGTTGATCTTGCTGCGATGGCTGACGGTTGCGATGAGCCCCGCCACCCTCGGGCCGCCCTACTGGATCCTGATGGGCGCCACGGCGATCACCGTCCTGGCAGGCGCCCGGATTCTGAACCTCTCCGTTGCGCTCCCTACTGCCCGGGCTACTGCCGGATTCGTCGAGGGATTCTCCTTTGTTTTGTGGGCTTTCGGCACCTGGTGGATCCCGCTGCTCATCGTGCTCGGTCTGTGGCGGCACCTCCGGCGGCACTGGCCTCTCAGCTACGAGCCGACGCTCTGGAGTGTGGTCTTCCCGCTCGGCATGTACAGCGTGGCCACGTTGTCGTTCGGCAAAACCGCCGATCTCAGTTTCATGGAACCCCTCGGCCGGTTCATGCTCTGGGTGGCCGTAGCCGCCTGGGTGGTGGTGGCCGTCGCGTTTCTGGTCCGGCTCGCCCGCTGTTCGGGCGAACCCGCATCCGGAGCACCAGCGGCGTCAGCCGGCGCGACAACCACCGCGACATGACCGAGACGCCCAGCCCTCCTCGCTGACCCGAGCTCGTGCCTCTAGCGTCCTCAGCCGCAGCATCTCGCTCAGCCGGCCAGCAGGACGCCGAGGAACAACGCGGCCAGGGCGCTGACGCCAGTCAGTGCGCCAAAAACGGCGAGGCCGACGGCGCTGCGCGCCCGCGCGTGCAGTGCCGCGGTGATACCGGAGATGCTCACGACGACGACCTTGACGATCAGCGTGTCCCGGTAACTGGCGCTGTGGCTGATATCGGACGAAGCGGCGGCGACGTTCCAGATCCCAGTCACAATCAAGAGAGCGAACGCGATCCACGCAACTTGGTTGAAGCGCCGGGCGGCCGCCCGCGGCACCTCCGCGCCGAAGCGGCGCAGAGCTGGGACCAAAGCGGCCAGTGTGAGCTGACCACCAACCCAGACGGTGGCCGCGAGGACATGGAGAAACAGCCGGACGGTATCCCAGCTGACCGGCAGCATCCCGCGGACCCATCCTTTTCGCCTTCGACGCGAACCGTGCTCCGTGGCTGTGCGACGACAGCTGCGATCTTAGCGAGCCGGGTAGAAGTGGCGGGGCTGGCGAGAACGCCTATCTCCCGCCTTCGGTATGGTTCAGCAGCAAAGCAAGCAAGCTGTCGTGATCACCCAGCAAGCCGAGCAGCCTGCATGTGTGCGCGCGCATTCGCGTGAGCATCGGCGTCCTCCCGGGCCAGCTCGAGCTTGGCGTAGATATCGAGCGCCTCGGAGCATTCCTCGCAGCCGAGCTCAGGCTCAGCTGGCCCATCAGGCGCTCAGCCAAGCGCCTGGCGTCGTCTGAAATATTCCCGGTCACGGCTCCTCGCCCCGCTCGGCCCCATCGAGGCCACGTCCCCCGGCCGCCAGAGCGGCCCTGAGTTTCTGCCGCGCGTCAGCGTCTTGTAGAGCGCGCCGCGTCTTGTAGAGCGCGCCGCGGGTAGTGTTCAGCCGGTCAGCCAGGACATCGATCGGAACATCGCTGAGCGCGATCGCGACCAGCGCCTCGCGCTGGTGGGCGGTCAGCCTGCTCCCGCTATCCTCCCGCAGCGCCGCGGGCAGGTCACCTGCTTCGGCATGCTGGTGCGGCGTGGGCGCGCCGTCGGCGATCAGCGGCCAGCGCGCTGGCTCCAGCGGGACCTCGCGTCCATGCCAGGCATGCTTGCGGCCTTGCCGGTTGAGGATCCAGGCGATCTTGGCGTCGGGGTAGTGGGCGGTCAGGCGGTGTCCTCATCGGTGCCGATTGCTGGGGCTTGCGCTTGGAAGAGTGGTGAGCTGGGTCAGACGTGTCTGCCGTCTCCGGAACTTCCAGGGCTTAAGCTGCCGGACCGGACGCATCGCGGCGGCGATCACGACATCGCTGGCCGTGATGATCGTGCCTCCGGTCGCGGTCATGATCGCGAATGCCACCGACGAGCCGAGCAAGCGGCTGCCAGCGAGCGCCCGGCACCCGAGTCGGCAATCGGCGCGGCCGGTTGTCCCCGGTCGCTTGGAGTGATGGTATGGCTAGTCACGAGGGGACGGGGCTGATCGTCGATTAGGCGAGGTGGTCAGGTGACCGAACCGAAGGCGCGGCAGGCAGGCAGGGCCGGCTGGCCGGCCCGTCCTCCCGCAGGCGGGGTTTACCGGGAGTTGTTGGCACCGTTGCTGCCGGGCGGCGAGCCGGTCGAGCAGCTGCTGCGCGGGGCGCAGTTCTTCGTGCCGGGCGAGCCATCGAGCGATTTCCGTGAGGTACACCGCAACGGTGGCCGGGGCGCGGAGGAGTTCTACCGTGAGCGGTGGCGGCACGACAAGGTGGTGCGGTCGACGCACGGGGTGAACTGCACGGGGTCGTGCTCATGGAAGGTGTATGTCAAGGACGGGATTATCACCTGGGAGACTCAGCAGACCGACTATCCGTCGGCGGGCCCGGGTTCGCCGGAGTACGAGCCGCGGGGGTGCCCGCGCGGTGCGTCGTTTTCCTGGTACACCTACTCGCCGTCCCGGGTGCGCTTCCCGTACGTGCGCGGCCAGCTGCTCGATATCTGGCGCGAGGCCAGGGCCCGGCTGGACGACCCGGTGGCCGCGTGGGCGGAGATCGTAGCGGATCCGCAGCGCACCGCGCGGTACAAGGACGCACGAGGGATGGGCGGGTTCGTCCGGTCGACCTGGCACGAAGTCACCGAGCTGATCGCGGCGGCGCACGTGCATACGATCAGCGCCTTCGGCCCGGACCGGGTCGTGGGCTTCTCCCCGATCCCGGCAATGTCGCAGGTGTCCTACTCGGCGGGCACCCGGTTCCTGTCAATGATCGGCGGGACGATCCTGTCGTTCTACGACTGGTATGCGGACATGCCGATTGCCTCCCCGCAAGTATTCGGCGACCAGACCGATGTCCCGGAGTCAGCTGACTGGTTCAACTCCTCCTACCTGATGCTCTGGGGCACCAACCTGCCGATCACCCGCACCCCGGACGCGCACTTCATGACAGAGGCGCGCTACCGGGGCCAGAAGGTGGTGGTGATCTCCCCTGACTACTCCGATCACACCAAGTTCGCCGACGACTGGCTGGCCGCCGCGCCGGGCACCGACGGCGCGCTGGGGATGGCGATGGGGCACGTGATCCTGAGCGAGTTCTTCCGGGACCGGCACGTGCCGTACTTCACCGACTACGTAAAGTCTTACACCGACCTGCCGTTCCTGGTGACCCTGCGCGAGCGCGAGGACGCTTATGTGCCTGACCGGTTCCTCACCGCCGCGGATCTCGGCCATGCCGACCAGGGCGCCGCCCACCAGACCGTGCTTCTGGACTCGGCGACCCGTGAGCCGTTCCTGCCGGGCGGCACGCTCGCCTCGCACTTTTCCGAGGCCGGCCAGGGCAGGTGGAACCTCGACCTCGGCGGGCTTGACCCCGTCCTCACACTGTACGGCACGCATGAGGACGCGGTCGCGGTCGATCTTCCCCGCTTCGACGTGGGGAAGACCGAGGGCGGCGGCGTCATCCGCCGCGGCGTGCCGGTGGTGCGCGTCGGTGAGAAGCTGGTCACCACCGTCTTCGACTTGCTGATGGCCCAGTACGCGGTGGGCCGCGACAGCCTTCCCGGGCAGTGGCCTGCCAGTTACGGCGACCCGCGGCCCTATACGCCGGCGTGGCAGGAGGCGATCACGTCGGTTCCGGCGGCCGCCGCCGCCCGGGTCGCCCGGGAGTTCGCCCGCAACGCTGAGCTGTCGCGGGGCCGCTCGATGATCGCGATGGGCGCCGGCACCAACCACTGGTTCCACTCCGACCAGATCTACCGCACGTTCTTGACCCTGACGATGCTGTGTGGCTGCCAGGGCGTGAACGGCGGCGGCTGGGCGCATTACGTCGGCCAGGAGAAGGTCCGCCCGCTCACCGGCCTCCAGACGCTGGCGTTCGCGCTGGACTGGCAGCGGCCGACCCGGCACATGACCGGCACCTCTTTCTTCTACCTGCACAGCGACCAGTGGCGGTATGAGAGCTTCGGCGCCAGCGAGCTGTCCAGCCCGCTCGGCCGCGGCCTGTTCGCCGGGCGCGCGTTCGCCGACGCACTCGCCCAGGCGTCGCGGATGGGCTGGACACCGTCGCACCCGGCGTTCGACCGCAACCCGCTCGACCTGGCCGACGAGGCAGCCGCGGCGGGCAAGTCGGTCAACGACTACGTCGTGGGCGAGCTGACGGCCAGCCGGCTGCATTTCGCCGGTGAGGACCCCGACGACCCGCGCAACTTCCCGCGCGTGATGACCGTGTGGCGAGCCAACCTGCTCGGATCCTCTGGCAAGGGCATGGAGTACTTCATGCGGCACCTGCTTGGCGTCGACGACGCGGTGCGGGCCGGCGAGTCGCCGGAGCGGCTGCGGCCCAGTGAGGTGAGGTGGCGGGAACAGGCGCCGCGCGGCAAACTCGACCTGGTCACGACCGTCGACTTCCGGATGACCAGCACCTGCAGCTACTCCGACATCGTGCTGCCGGCGGCGACGTGGTATGAGAAGCACGACATCTCCACCACCGACATGCACCCGTTCGTGCACTCGTTCAACCCGGCTATCGCGCCGCCGTGGGAGTCCCGCACCGACTTCGAGGCGTTCCGGCTCATCGCCGAGCAGTTCTCCCGGCTTGCCGCCACCCACCTGGGCACCCGCACCGACGTGCTCGCCGCGCCGCTGCTGCACGACTCGCTAGACGAGATGGCCCAGCCCGGCGGGATCGTCCGTGACTGGAAGCGCGGGGAGTGCGACCCGGTGCCGGGGGTTACGATGCCCCGGCTGGCTGTCATCGAACGGGACTACGGCGCGGTGGCGCGGAAGATGGCCGCGCTCGGCCCGCTGGTCGACACGCTCGGCACCGGCGTCAAGGGCGTCACCTGGAAGCCAGCCGCGGCGGTCGATCTCCTCGGCCGGACGAACGGGCGGGTACGCGGCGGCGTCGCCGACGGCCGCCCGTCGCTGGCACGCGACGTCCACCTGGCCGAGGCGATCCTGGCGCTCTCGGGCACCACTAACGGCCAGGTGGCCGTCCAGGCCTGGCGGGAACTGGAGCGGCGCACCGGAGTGGAACTAGCCGACCTCGCGCAGGAGCGCGCCGGGGACCGGATCAGCTTTGCGGACACGCAGGTGCAGCCCCGCGCGGTCATCACCTCGCCGGAGTGGTCGGGCAGCGAGACCGGCGGGCGGCGCTACGCTCCGTTCGTCGTCAATGTCGAGCGCAAGAAGCCGTGGCACACGCTCACCGGGCGGATGCATTTCTTCCTCGACCACGACTGGATCGCCGAGTACGGCGAATGCCTACCCACCTACCGGCCGCCGCTGGACTACGCCCGTCATTTCGGCGGGCAGGGGCTGCGCGAGCCGGGCCGCCCGGAAATCACCGTCCGCTACCTGACACCGCACTCGAAGTGGTCCATCCACTCGGAGTACCAGGACAACCTGCACATGCTGCGGCTGTTCCGCGGCGGCCCAGTGATCTGGATGAGCCCGGGCGACGCGGCGAGGATCGGGGTCGCCGACAACGACTGGATCGAGGCTTATAACCGCAACGGCGTCGTGGCGTGCCGGGCAGTGGTGACGCACCGGATGCCCGAGGGGACGGTGTTCATGTACCACGCGAAGGACCGCCACCTGATGACGCCGAAGTCAGAGGTCTCCGGCTGGCACGGCGGGGGCGACAACTCGCTCACCCGCCTGGTGATCAAGCCCACGCACATGATCGGCGGCTACGCCCAGCTGTCTTACGGGTTCAACTATTACGGGCCCACTGGCAACCAGCGCGACGAGATCACGGTGATCCGCCGCCGCTCCCAGCAGGTGGAGTACTGATGCCAGGCCCAGCTGCGGAGGCAGCGCAAGCGGAGGCGGGCAGCTGATGCGGATCATGACGCAGGTCGCGATGGTGATGAACCTCGACAAGTGCATCGGCTGCCATACCTGCTCGGTGACGTGCAAGCAGGTCTGGACGAACCGGCCGGGTACCGAGTACGTCTACTTCAACAACGTCGAGACCAAGCCGGGTGTCGGATACCCGCGCCGGTATGAGGATCAGGAGCGGTGGCATGGCGGCTGGACGCTGGACCGCAGGGGCCGGCTGCAGCTCAAGGCGGGTGGGCGGGCGCGCAAGCTGGCCTCGATCTTTTATAACCCGGATCTGCCCACGATCGATGACTACGGCGACCCGTGGACCTACGACTACCAGACCCTGATCCAGGCCCCGCCGGGCACCCGCAACCCCAGCGCGCACTCGATCTCCGCGCTGACGGGCAAGGACATGGACGTCAAGTGGGGCAGCAACTTTGACGACGACCTGGCCGGCGCCCCTGAGCATGCCACCGGCGACCCGAACCTGGCCGGGCTCGAAGACCGGGTCAAGATGGAGTTCGACCAGGTCTTCATGTTCTACCTGCCGCGCATCTGCGAGCACTGCCTGAACCCGTCCTGTGTCGCGTCCTGCCCGTCCGGCGCGATGTACAAGCGGGAAGAGGACGGGATCGTGCTGGTCGACCAGGACCGCTGCCGCGGCTGGCGGATGTGCGTGTCCGGCTGCCCCTATAAGAAGGTGTACTTCAACCACCGCACCGGCAAGGCGGAGAAGTGCACGCTGTGCTTCCCGCGCATCGAGTCCGGCCAGCCGACGATCTGCTCGGAGACCTGCGTGGGCCGGCTGCGTTACCTGGGCCTGTTCCTCTACGACGCGGACAAGGTGCTCGAGGCCGCGGCCACCCGCGACGAGCAGGACCTCTATGAGGCGCAGCTCGCGGTCTTCCTCGATCCGCACGATCCGCAGGTGCAGGCGGAGGCGGCCAAGGCCGGCATCCCCGCCGACTGGATAGCCGCAGCGCAGCGCTCGCCGGTCTACGAGCTGGCTGTCCGTCACCGGGTCGCCCTGCCGCTGCACCCGGAGTACCGCACGCTGCCGATGGTCTGGTACATCCCGCCACTCTCGCCGGTCGCCGATGTCGTTCATGCCGCGGGCTATGACCCCGGCAACCCCGACCAGGTCTTCGCCACGATCGACTCACTGCGGATCCCGATCGAGTACCTGGCCAACCTGTTCACCGCGGGCAAGGCCGAGACGGTGCGCGCGGTGCTGCGCAAGCTTGCCGTCGTGCGCGCGATCATGCGGGCCGGGCAGCTCGGGCTGAACCTCGATGAGAACCTGCCTGCCTCGGTCGGCGCGAGTGTCGAGGATCTGGAGGACCTCTACCGGCTGCTCGCGATCGCCAAGTACGAGGACCGTTACGTTATCCCGCCCGCGCACGCCGAGGACGCCGGACGCCTGATGGGCCAGCACGAGCAGCTGTTCTGCAGCCTGGACACCGACGGTGGCCCCGGCATGGGCGGTGTCGGCCCGCACGGCATCCAGAGCTACCAGCCAGCCGCCCCGCCCGGCCAGAACCATAGCTTCCGGGCCGGCGACGGCCGGACACACTTCAACCTGCTCGGCTGGAACGGGCACGACACCGCCCCGGGCCTGTTCCCCGGCCGCGACACTTCGTGAGCACCGGCCAGGGCCCGGTCAGCCCGTACAAGCTGGCCTCGGTGCTGCTGCAGTACCCGACGGCAGCGCTGTTCGAGGGGATGAGCGAACTCGACGCGGCCGCGGCGCAAACCTCCCCGCGGGCGAGCCGGGAAGCGTTCGCACGGTTCCTGCGCTGGCTGCGCGCATCGTCGCCGACCGAGGTAGGTCAGCACTACGTCGAGACGTTCGACCTGCGCCGTCGCTGCGCGCTGTACCTGAGCTACTACCGCTACGGCGACACCCGCAAGCGTGGCATGTCGATGCTCACCTTCAAGGCCGCCTACCGGGCTGCCGGCTTGCACCCCAGCGACGACGAGCTGCCCGACTACCTGCCCATGGTGCTCGACTTCGCCGCGCTCACCCCGCGCGGGGAACGCCTGCTGCGCGCGCACCGGTCCGACCTCGAACTGCTGCGGCGCGGCCTCGATCAGGCGGGCACGCCCTATGTCGACGTCGTCGCCGCCGTATGCGCTCTGCTGCCGAGACTGGGACGCCGCGAGGCCGGGCTCGTGCGTGCCGCGTGGGAGGCCGGCCCGCCACGCGAGGAGGTCGGGCTGGAGCCGTTTGCGCCGCCGGAGTACCTGACCGGTTACGGAACCCCGACGTGAATGCCACCGCCGCGGAGGTGTTCTGGTGGGTGGCCTTGCCCTACCTTGCGCTCGGTGTGTTCGCCGTCGGGCACGTGTGGCGGTGGCGTTACGACCAGTTCGGCTGGACAAGCCGCTCCACGCAGCTACAGGAGCGCCGCATGCTCAAGTGGGGGTCGCCGCTGTTCCACTACGGCACCTTGGCCGCCATCGGCGGGCACGTGATCGGCATCCTCATCCCGGAGCGGTGGACCAAGGCGATCGGCATCCCCGAGAACGTCTACCGGTGGTTCTCCGCCGGGGCCGGGACGCTGGCCGCGGTGCTCGTGATCGGCGGCGTGATCGTGCTGGCCGCCAGGCGGCTGCTGGTACAGCGGGTGCGGGCCACGACCGTGCCAATCGACTATGTCACCCTGACCCTGCTGCTGATCGTGATCCTCACCGGCATCGCCCCCACGATCGGGATCAACCTGCTCGGGCACGGGTACGACTACCGCACCACCGTGGCGCCGTGGTTCCGCGGTCTGTTCATCGGTTCCCCGGACGTGCAGCCAATCGTGGACGCGCCATTCATCTACCAGCTGCACGCGACCGCCGCGTGGATGATCTGGGCGCTGTGGCCGTTCAGCCGGCTTGTGCACGCCTGGAGTTACCCGCTGTGGTACCTGTGGCGGCCCTACATCGTCTACCGCAGCCGCCGTCCCGCCCCGCCCTCCGAACCGGGTACCGGCGCGCGCAAGTGGCGCAGGATCGGTGCCCCGTACTAAGCGCGCCGAACCCCGGGGTGACGATCACTGTATGAGTTCGTGACCAGGCAGACTGAGCCGGTTGGCCGGGATGAAGCTGCCGCCGCAGCCGGGATTGGCCGTCCACTGGCCGCCTACCACCTGGACAAGCTCGTCGAGCTGGGCTTGCTAGCCGCCTCCTACCAGCGGCCCCCAGGCCGGGGGGCCCCGGGGCCGGCCGTCCGGCGAAGCTCTACACCCGGTCCGGCAATGAGTTCGCGGTGAGCGTGCCGCCACGGGAGTATGAGCTGGCGGCGCGGCTGCTCGTGCAGGCCGTCGAGTCCGACTCCAGCGACGCGAGCTGGGGCGCGTTGTTCGACGCCGCGCAGCAATTCGGCGCCGAACTCGGGAGGCGCAGCCGAGCCAGTTGTGCCCGCGGCGGCACGCGCCAGGACATCGGGAGCGTGCTGCGCGCGCACGGTTTCGAGCCGTGGCAGGACGAGGATGGCATCGTCCGGCTGGGCAACTGCCCGTTCCATCGGCTGGCTGCCGATCATCCCCGCCTCGTCTGCGGCATGAACCTGGCGCTGATCGAGGGGCGGTCGCCGGTCTCGGCACCGGCGGGATGTACCCCGCGCTCGATCCCCGGCCGGGACGCTGCTGTGTCGTTATCGGCACCGGCCCGCCAGCAGGCGAAACTCGAAGGGCCGAAGACCTTTTCCGGCGTCGCCCACGTTGGTTACCTGCCCGGAGAGCGCATCCTGGGCCTGTCCAAGCTGGCCCGGCTGGTCGAGCACTTCGCCGCCCGGCCGCAGACCCAGGAGCGGCTAACCAAGCAGGTCGCCGACCGCCTGGGCGCCTGTCTGCGTCCCCGCGGTGCTGGCGTGGTGCTGGAGGCCGGGCACTCGCGCATGACGTTGCGCGGGGTGCGGGCACTCGGCGCCACGACCATCACCTCGGCGCTGCTGGGAACGCTGCGCGCAGACGCTCACTCCCGGGCCGAGTTCTTCGCGCTCGCGGGCGTGCCGGGCTGACCATGATGCCGCCGTGAGGCGGGAAGAGGGACCGTTCGATGACAAATCCGCTAGCTGCGCTGAGTGAGTCCGGGGTCTCGATCTGGCCGGTGTCGAGGTCACCGTGCTGGAGACGGCGGAACTGCCGCTGCTGCGGGTCCTCGGCCGCCAGCCCGCCCGGATCTTCGCCGACCTGCACCGCGAGCACGAAGTGGACCTGCGCTGCGGCGTGCAGATCACCGAGATCACCGGCAACTACGGCAAGGCCACCGGGGTGCGCCCGTCGCGGCGGTGTGAGCCGCACGGTCTGTCACGTTCCAGATCGGATGCCGATCCCGCGGATTTCACCCGCGGCGGTAGCCGAGTGGCCTGGAGTGCTGGCAGAAAGACGATTACGCTGCCGGTGCGGACGTTCCGGCGTCAACGCCAGACCAGTGGAGGCATAACATGGGCACGATCACGACGGCCGATGGCACGGAGATCTTCTACAAGGACTGGGGCTCGGGCCAGCCGATTGTCTTCAGTCACGGCTGGCCGCTTTCGGGCGACGACTGGGACACCCAGATGCTGTTCTTCCTCCAGCACGGCTACCGTGTCATCGCCCATGACCGGCGCGGGCACGGGCGCTCCACGCAGACCAGCGACGGTCACGACATGGACCACTACGCCGACGACCTGGCTGCGGTGACGGCCCATCTCGATCTCCGTGACGCCATTCATGTCGGGCACTCCACCGGTGGCGGCGAAGTCGTGCGCTACATCGCCCGGCACGGTGAGAGCCGGGTGGCGAAAGCGGTCCTGATCAGTTCGGTGCCGCCGCTCATGGTGCAGACCGATGCCAACCCCGGCGGCCTGCCCAAGAGCGTCTTCGACGACCTCCAGGCCCAACTGGCCGCAAACCGGTCCGAGTTCTACCGGGCCCTGCCGTCGGGCCCCTTCTACGGCTTCAACCGGCCCGGCGTGGAACCCTCGGAAGCGATCATCGAGAACTGGTGGCGGCAGGGAATGATGGGCGGAGCGAAGGCACACTACGACGGCATCGTTGCCTTCTCCCAGACCGATTTCACCGAGGACCTCAAGAAGATCACGGTGCCGGTCCTCGTGATGCACGGCGACGACGACCAGATCGTTCCCTACGCCGACTCCGGACCGCTATCCGCGCGGCTCGCGCAGAACGGGACGCTGAAGACGTACCACGGATTCCCGCACGGCATGCCAACCACCCAGGCCAAGACGATCAACGCCGACCTGCTGGCCTTCCTGCAGTCCTAGCAAATAATGCAACAGCTCGGCAGCGTCCCAGCGGCGGCGGCCTGCATTACCTGGTCACGGCCAATCTCGGCGCCGCCGCGGGTGACAGCGGAGTTCAACGACATGTTCTGCGCCTTGAACGGCGCGACCCGGATTCCGCGCCTGGCAATCCACCGGCACAGCCGGGCGGTCAGCACGCTCTTGCCCGCATCCGACGTCGTGCCCGCACATGGCGGGCACCCACGGCCGACCACGGGGATAACTGGGGAGCGAGCGTGGCAGTCAACCCCGCGACCCCGACGGCGGCCCAGGTCACGGCGCGCGACAGCCGGATCGCGCGGCGGATGTCCATGGCGCAGGGAGCGCGTCCGTCACCGAGCTGCGGCCGGTCTTCCGCCACGCCCTCGTACACATTGGTGCCGCCCAACTTGATACCGAGGGCACCCGCGAACGCCGCCTCGCAGCGCCCGGCGTTAGGGCTGGGATGCCTGGCCCCGAAAGAGCCCATGGCGCGCAGCGTCGCGGCGGGGCGGCCGCCTACCGCGGGCGAGCACGCCGCGGCCAGCAGGCCCGTCAGGCGGGCCGGCGCCACGTTGGCGACGTCGTCGAGGCGTGCCGCCGCCCAGCCGAACTCGAGGTAGCGAGGCGACCGGTAGCCGATCATCGCGTCGAGGGTGTTCAGGGCACGGTAGACAACCAGACCAGTCAAGCCCGCAGCACTGCCCCAAAGCAGCGGCGCGACAACAGCATCACACGTGTTCTCCGCGACAGACTCAACTGCGGCCCTGGCCAGCCCTGCCGGGTCGAGCGGGGCAGGATCGCGTCCGCAGAGGCTGGGCAGCTGTGCCCTGGCGGCCGCCACGTCCCCGGACTCGAGGGCCAGCGCAAGCCGTTCGGCTTCAGTTGCCAGCGAAGCCGCGCCCAGGACAGCCCAGCTGGCGGCGGCGATAGCGGCGATCCGCGCTGCGGGCCGGCCGCGGGTGAGATGGTGCGCCAGCGCGGCCGGGGCGGCGGCGCCGAGCAGGCACACGGCGCCGTGCAAGCCGCCGCGGACCTTGGTCGCCGCGTACAGGCGGTCCTCGAGGGCGCCCGCGGCCCGGCCGAACGCGGCAACCGGGTGGCCCCTGCGCGGGTCGGGCAATAGGGCGTCGAGGGCGGCCCCTGCCGCCAGGCCGACCGCGACCTGCCATCCAGCCGCGCTATCGTCGGACGTGGGGCGGTGCAACCACGAGGCCCGCCGCCGCTGCGCGATCACGGCTCCCGACCTTAATCGCGGACGCGAGAAGACGCAGCATCGACCCCGCCGTGCGGGCCCACCAGGTGGCCGGCAACGGGCACAATGAGGCGGGAGCGCCTGTAGCTCAGCTGGACAGAGCAGCTGCCTTCTAAGCAGCCGGTCGCAGGTTCGAATCCTGCCAGGCGCACCCAAAAGCCCAGTTCAGATCCCTAACCGGAGACCGCGCAGGCGGACCCCAAGATCATTTGACCGCCATCTGACCGTCGCCATGAACGTGAACCGCGGCAACGGCGCGCGGCAGCGGCGCGGCAACGGACGATCCTGGACGATGCCAAGCGGCACACATTGGTATGCAGTTCGCTTTGTCCTCGCGCCCATGGAACGCCTGCGACCGTGTCGCATCGGTCCTGGGCGCTGGCGAGACGGGCGCTGGCAGCTGCTGGATGAGGGGAAGCTGCGGTACCGTGGCGTACTCGCCGCTGGCCACAACCCGGCAACAACGGACGTCAGGGGCGAGCTAGCGAAGAAGCAACGCCCCGCCCTAGAGCGCGGTTGCGCTCACGCCGGGCAGATCCGCGAACCGTGCGTTCGCATCGAAGCTGAGGATGATGCGATCGCTCTGCAGGGCATGCGCGGCGATGATGAGATCATGAGCGCCGCGAGGCTGGCCGGCCCGGCGGGCGTGCGCGATCAGGCGGGCATGGTAAGCGGCAGTTACTTCGCTGTAGTCAAGGACGTCCACGGCGGACATGATGGCCACGAGCGCGCGGGCGCGATCAGCGGCCCGTTCCGGCGTGCCGGCAAGTTCAATGCCAACTCTGTACTCGGCAACGGTCACAGCCGCGATCGCCAGCTCGTCGCCATCCAGGGCAGCCCGGTCAACCGTGCCGCGCTCATAGGCAATCAGGACATTGGTATCCAGGATCAGGCGCCGGCCCACGGATCGTTCCCCTCACCGGAGATCAGGGCCAGCGCGGCAGCGATGTCCTCAGCGAAATGATCATCGGGCGGCGGGATGTGCTCCAGTGCGGCGCGCAGGTCCGCGCCGGTACGGCGCCGGGCAGGCCTCATCTCCGCGATCACACGATTCCCGCGGGTGATCGTGACGGTCTCCCCCCGCTCGATCGCGTCGAGCAGGTCCGAGAAGTTGCGCGAGGCTTCGGTCGCGGACATCGTTCGCATAGGCCAATCATATCTGATTATCAGATTCGCAGCGGGCATACCGGGTGGCCTGAATCAGGGACCCGGTCGCTGCCGAGCCTCGTAGCTGGGCAGCTCTGATTCGGTGGGTTACCGGAAGGGGCCAGGCCGGGGCCGGTGCTGGCGAGGCAGCCGCCGGGCGGGTTCGGGCGGGGACGAGGCGCGGGCGTCAGAGGAATCCGGCGCGGTGGTCGTGCAGGAACTCGGTGACGGGGCGTGGGGGGTGGCCGGTGATCTGCTGGAAGGTGCCGGTCGTGTAGTCGTTCTCGCCGGCCAGGATCGCCCACTCGCGCGTGATGAGCAGCTCGGCGGTGCCCGCCGGCACCCCGGCGCCAGTGAGCCGCTCCAGGAACTCCCGCTCGGCCACGACGCGGAAGGTGACGGGCTCGCCGAGTTCCGCCGAGAGCAGCTCGAGCGCCTCCGGCCACGACATGAGGGCCGGCCCGGTGAGGTCGTGGTGGGTGCCCCATAGCGCCGGGTCGCTGAGCACGCGCAGCCCGGCCTCGGCCACGTCGCGGTGGTCGATCAGGGCCATCCGGCCGCGGCCGGCCAGCCCGGTCCAGGTGCGCGAGGCGCGCACCTCGCGCGCGGCGGCGAGCAGCGACGCCGAGAAGATCGTGGGGCGGATCGTCGAGTACGGCACGCCGGTGGAGGCGGCGAACTGGTCGATGCTGTCGTGGGCCCGCTGGTTGATGCCCAGCGAGCCTGCCGAGGCGTTGAGCACCGACAGGCGGGTGACCTGCCCGACCGAGCCGGCCCCGGCGGCAGCATTGATCGCGATCCGCTGCAGGACACCCTCGGTCCCGGTCGACCCCATCGCGATGAACACCGCACGGATCCCCTCCAACGCCCCAGCCAGGTCGCGCGGGTCATCCAGGCACGTGGCGCGGATGTGCAGCCCGCTAGGCTCACCGAAGGCGCGGCGGGCCTTGCCGGGGTCACGAACCAGCGCGGTGACCGCCTCGCCGCGCGCGAGCACGCCGCGGACGATCTCGCTGCCGACCCGGCCGGTGGCGCCGATCACCGCGATGCTCATCGTGTCTTCCTTCCGGTAAGCCCGGTCAGTCTCGCCGCCAGCCGCACCCGCTCCCGGCGGGCCCGCGCGGCCACGGTCCGCCCGCCGCCGTCCGGATACGCCGTGACCCCGGCATAACACCCCCCGGCGGTCATAACCAGGCCCGTAATCTCCGGAATCAAGGATCCTTTTAGGCGGGTTTGCGTAGACCTATGCCTCACGTTCCAGGGATGAGCTGCTGGCCGCCGTCGATGTCGTAGGTGGCGCCGGTGATGGCTGTGTTGGTCATGATGTGGACCGCTAGAGCGGCCACGTCGGACGGAGCTACCACGCGGCCGATCGGGAGCGTGGCTCGGAGCTGGGCCCGGCGCGCTTCGAGGTCGTCACCGAGCAGTGACGCGGACAGCGGGGTATCGACGAAGCCGGGGGCGATCAGGTTGACCCGGACCGGCGCGATCTCGACCGCGAGGTTGGCGATCAGGGCGGGCATCGCGGCGGTGGCCGCCGTGATGAACGACAGGCCGGGCCCCCGGCTGCGGCCGGCGGTGCCGCCCATGAACAGCAGCGTGCCGCCGGGCCGCACCCGCCCGGCGGACAGCCGGGCCACCTCGATGGCCAGCCACTGGCGATCGTCGAAGGCGTGGTGTGCCCGCTCGCGGTCCAGTTCGGCCAAGGGCGCGTAGTACGGGCCGGGGCCGGTGACCATCACGTGGTCGACCGGCGCGGGCAGCCCGGCGAAGAACCCTTCGAGTGCGGCCGGGTCGGTGGCGTCAAAGGCCGCGGCGCCGCTGGCGCCGACTTCGGCCGCGGCCTGCCGCAGCCGGTCCGGGCGCCGGGCGACCAGGATGACATCGGCCCCCTCGGCGCGAGCCCGGCGGGCTGTCTCCAGCCCGATGCCCGCGCTGCCGCCGATGATGACGACGGTCTGGCCAGGCAGTTCCGGCTCGCGCCGGGTGACAGTGGTACTGGGTACGGTGGTCATGGCAGTCCTTCGTGACTGGCACCGGCGGCGCAGCCGTGGCCACCGCCGGTTCGGGCAGGGGATGGCGCATCCGGACTTGGGCGCCCGCGGCACTATCTACGATCGCGCCGTGCGCCGCCGCTCGCGCCCGTGACGACGCTGGCCGTCACCCTGGCCTCGGGCGCTCCTTGGTCTCCCCCGTCTTCACCCGCACCAACACCAGTGTGTCCACGGGCGCGACGGGGCCGCCGGGACCGGGATTGTGGAAGCGACCACAGACCCCGATCAAGGAGCCCGCCGTGGCCACGATCCACCTTCACCAGACGACCACCGCGACGTCCGAGCAGTTCCTGGCCGGGCTCACCAACGTCGGGCCGGGCCGCTCGAAGATCTTCCCCAACAGCGCTGGCGGCTATCTCAAGGTGCACGGCCAGGGCCCAGGCCAGGCCGAGGCCCGGAACTACCAGGGGCAGGCCCAGTCATGAACCCGGCCGGCGACCTCACCTACGACGTGTTCGTCAACGACCCGCCACCGCAGGACGGTGTTCTTCCCAACGGGGAGCCGAAGCGGTTCTCTCCCATGGCCAGCACGCTGATTTACGGCCGCGAGGACGCGGTGCTCACCGACCCCGGGATGACGGAAGACCAGGCGCGCGTGCTCGGCGACTGGGTCGCTGCCAAGGGCCGGAACGTGACGGATATCTTCATCACTCACGGCCACGGCGACCACTGGTTCGCCGCCGGGCTATTGGCCGGACGGTTCGGGGCGCGTGTCGTCGCTACGGCCGGCACGATCGCGCAGATGCACGGCAGCGTGGCGGCGCGGCCCTTGCTCTGGGACAAGCTGTACCAGGGGATCCCGCCGGCGCCGGTCACCGCGGTCACGGTCCCGGACAACCGGTTCACGCTCGAGGGCCACGACCTGGTAATGGTCGATGTTGGCCACGCCGACACCGACGACAACACCGTGCTGCACGTCCCGGATCTGGGCCTGGTCATTGCCGGGGACGTGATCTACAACGGGGTTCACATGTACCTCGGGCAGAGCACGGTCGGCGGCTTCGGCCCCTGGCGGGATGCGATTGACAAGGTCGAGGCGCTCGGCCCCCGGCATGTCGTGTGTGGCCACCAGAACAGCAAGCTCGACGACGACGCCAAACGGACGATCGCGGAGACCCGGCAGTACCTGGACGACGCGGACGACGTCCTGCGCACCGAGAACACCGACGTTGGCTACTTCAACGCCAAGATCGCCAGGTACCCGGACTATCTGGGGCGGCTGATCCTGTGGGTGACTGCCCGCGCACTTTACGGCGTCCGCGAGCATCCCGGCGAAGACCCCCGCAAGATCATTCTCACCTCCTGGCTCTGACTGCGGCATTCACGGTCTCACCTGGGCTCAGCGTGTTCATCTGAGCGACGAGCCTGCCCGGACCGTGGAAGGCGCCGTCGCGACGGCAATACGAAGCCCGGAGCAGAGCAGGCGAACGGTGCTCAGCTCGGCAATTTACAAGGAGGCGGACGATGGCTGAGCCTGGTCTCATCCTCGTGACTGGCGCCGGCGGGGGAGTCGGCGGGGTGGGCGGCACGGTTGTGGCGTTGCTGCGTCAGCGCGGCCGGGCCGTGCGAGCGATGGTGCATCACGACGACGAGCGTGCCGATGCCCTGCGCGCGCTCGGCGCTGATGTGGTCGTCGGTGATCTCACGCGGCCGGCAGATGTCGCGACGGCCCTCGATTCGGTCCAGCGGATGTTCTTCACCATGAGCCTGGCGCCGTCCTATTTGGAGGCCGCCGTCACCGTTGCCACGGTGGCGCGTGCCGTCGGCAATTTGGATGCACTCGTGTCCCTCTCGCAGATGACCGTGTCCCAGATGGACGCGCTCAGCATGAGCGAGTCACACCACCAGCGCCTGCACTGGCTGTCGGAGCAGGTGCTGAACTGGTCTGGGCTGCCCGTCGTACACGTTCGCCCGACTGTCTTCCTGGACAGCCCGTTGTTCACGATCGCGGCCGCGCGCTCTATTGCCGATAGCGGCACCATCCGGCTCCCCTTTGGGACCGGCCGCACTTCGCCGATCGCGGTCAGCGACGTCGCGCGGGTCGTCGCTGCTACCGTGGCGGACCCGGGGCCGTATCTCGGCCGGGCCCTCGAGCTGACCGGCCCCAGATCGCAGGACATGAATGGAGTCGCCGGAGAGTATGCCCGCGCGCTGAGCCGGCCGGTGTCCTACGTCGACATCCCGCCGGAGGATTGGGTCAAGCGGGTGCTGGCACCCGCCGGGCTCGGACCCTACGTCGATGAGCATCTCCTCACAGTGGCCCGGCTCCATCGCGAGAATCGGTATGACCGCATGACCACCACGGTCGAGGAAATCACCGGCCAACCCGCGGAGTCCGTCGAGGAGTTCGTCAGACGGCATATCGACCTGTTCGCCGGGTGACCTACAGCAGCCAGGTAACTAGCCAGCCAGGCCGAACCATCCGTCATGCGACGCGCGGTGGATGTGGTCATGCCTGGATACGGATGCTGCCGTCGGTCACCTGCACGTTGTACACGTTGAGCGGCCGGGCCGCCGGACCGTGGACCACGGCGCCGGTGGTGACATCGAATTCCGAGCCGTGGCATTGGCACATGATCGTCGTCCCGGCGAGCAATCCTCCGGACAGCGGGCACGAGGTGCCGGCGCAGGTGCACAGATCGTCGAACGCGTAAAGGCGGCCGCCGGCCCGTGCGACGGAGATCCGTAGCTTGCGATCGCTCAGGTAGAACGGGACGACGAAGCCATCCCGGATCGCGTCATCTGGCCCGACCGCGCGGAAGGCGGCAGTAGGGAGCGCGGGCATTGTCTTCTCCTTATCGTCGGGTCCGGTTCAACAGGTGCATTCACCTAGCGGAACGAGATGCTGTACCCGCAGGGCTGCCCGCATGTCATGGCGCCGCCGTTTCAGGCCCGGCCGGTCGCTGGGCCTGGTGTTGGGCGGTGGCCGGCTGGGCGGTGGCCGGCTGGGCGGCTTGGGCGCTGTGGCCTCCGGGGGCGGGGCTGGGCGGTGACTGCCTGGCTGGGTCGGGTCCGTAAGCGAAGCCGACTATCGCGCTGAGCGCGGCGAACGCGGCCGCGGCGAGCAGGACGTCGTTGAGGCCGCTGGCGGTCCCGGCGCGGGCGGCGTGGGTGACGGCGCCGCGGGCGGCGGGCGGGACCACAGCGACCACCCAGGTGCCGGCACCCGAGGCGACGGCGGCGGCCAGCCGGTGGGCGGCGCCGGGTGGGGCGGGCAGGCCGTCCAGGGCGTGCAGGGTGGCGGTGGTGACCCGGGAGGCGTACAGGGCGCCGAGTACCGCCACGCCGGTGGCGGTACCGACCTGGCGCAGCGTGCTCACCAGGCCGGAGGCCATCCCGGCGTGGGCCGGCTCCACCGCCGCGTCCTGGTGATCGCCAGCAGCTGCTCGGAGTTCGTCCGCGCTCGCTGCCCGAGCTGGCCCGACAGGCCCTTCAGGCGGCCTGTGTGCTGCATGTGGTGCAGGAGCTTGGCTGAGCCGTATGCGTGCGCCGCGACGATGACATGCCCGGCGGTCCAGCTGCGGTGGTTGAGACCCACCGCCCGCTGCGCCCAACCGGGATGGCGGGTACGGACCTCGAACCCGCCGGTGCCGATCGGCGCGAGCTCGTACACCTCGGTCAGCTCGTGCACCTCGACGCCGGCTTTCTCCGCCAGGTACAGGTAGTTCGTGGTCAGCTTGTTCTTGGCGTTGTGCCCGCAGCCGTTGTTGCAGTTGCCGCATGAGATGCATCCGGTGCGGCGGGGTCCGGCGCCGCCGAAGTACGGGTCGCCGGCCTCGACGCCGGGGCGGCCGAAGTAGACCCCCACCGGAGCCCGGTTGAACGTCTCACCCCTGCCCGTCTCGATCGCGACCTGGTGCACGTAACGGTCCACGTCGGTGGGCAGGTAGGGGTAGCGGACGACGCCGAGCATCCGGCTCGCCTGGTCCAGGTACGGGGCCAGTTCGCCGGCCCAATCCGTGATGCCGGCCCACTCCGGCGCGTCGAAGAACTTCCGGGGCGGGACGTACAGGGTGTTGGCGTAGACGTGCGAGCCGCCGCCGACGCCAGCGCCGCACAGGACAAGGACGTCGTCGAGGTACTCGATCCGCTGGATCCCGTACAGCTCCGCGCCGGGATACCACAAGAAGCCGGGCAGGTCCCACTGGGACTTCGGGATGTCCGCGTCTTTCCAGCGTCGGCCGGATTCCATCACGCCGACCCGGTAGCCCTTCTCGGCGGCCCGCAGCGCGGCGACGCTCCCGCCGAACCCCGAACCGATGATCAGGAGATCGTAGTCGAAGCCTGCCACGAGCCTTCTCCTATCCATCTCAGCGCGGAAAGGGAGGGCATGAAGAAGCACTCACCGCCGCGCAGCACGTTGAAGGTCTCGATCCCGTGGATGCGGCGCCGCACGGGCTCCTGCGGGATGGTGAATGCCGCTCCGTCTTCCTGCAGGCCGACGTTGGGGTCGCGCTCGGAGCCCAGGCTCATGAAGTTGCCGTTGTTGATCCACTCCTGCTGCAGGAACTCCAGGGTGTCCATCGCCTTGGCGCTGATGAAGATGAAGTAGAGCCCGCGTGGGGTTTCGTCGTCCTGTTCCGAGATCGCGTCCGGGTCGTAGGCTGCCCCGTAGGCCGTGCTGCGCCGGATGATGCGGTGGACGTTCACGTCCATGAGGATGGCCAGCTTCGTGTCGCGCGAGTTCATCCGCCGCATATGGGAGCCGAGCGGCACTAGCCGGCCGTCCGGGTCGGCGGCGTAAGCGCTTGCCTTAGAGCTGCGTGAGCGCGACATCACCGTCAACGCTGTGTCTCTCGAGGTCCACAGGCCATATGCGCTTCCGTGCCGCCCGGACCCGGCTGAAGGAGTTGGCTGGGAGCGGGATGCCCCAGCGGATTTCCACCGGTCTCGGCCACGATCCGGTCGCGAACCCGTTCGTCCAGGCTGAAGGCCGCGACCGGGTTCGGGTAGGCGCTGAACGGGTACTGATTCGCGATCGCCGCGGCCCGCGTGGGCGACACGCCCAGGGCCTGGGCGATGTTGGCCTGGTACAGATTGACGATCGCACCGCCCTTGCGAAGCTGACGGGCTGCCTCTCGGCGGACCGGTTCGTCCTGGGCGGGCCGCGAGTTCCTGCGGAGGCTGACTCCGCACGTCGATTCGGCGGCCGGCTGGTGGCAGGCCGGCCAGCCCTGGATCTCGGTGGCTATCCGGGTGTGGCACCTGGCTGCCGCGGCCCCTGGACCGGACGAAGAGGTTGCCGCCGCGCTCGAACAGGCGGCGGCCAAGATCGGGGCCCGCGCCGGGCTCGCCGCTTCGGCGGCCTTCCTTCAGCGGTCCGTGACGCTGACCGCCGAGCCGGGACGGCGCACCGAACGGGCCCTGGCGGCAGCTCTCGCGCAGCTGCACGCCGGCGCGTTCGATATCGCGCTGGGCCTGCTGGCCCGAGCCGAAGCCCACGCGGTCGACGATCTCCAGCGTGCCCGGGCAGAGATGCTCCGAGGACGGATCGAGTGGGCATCGGTCACCGGACGAGAAGCGCCCGTTCTGCTCATTCAGGCGGCCAGGAGGCTCGAAGCACTCGATGCGGGGCTCGCTCGGGAGACCTACCTTTACGCCTGGCTGGCGTCCGCTGTCGCCGGTCCTTTCGCCGGACCCGGCGGGCTTCTGCTGGAGGTTTCCCGGGCAGCGCAGGCGGCCCCGCGGCCAGCGCGGGCCCCCCGGCCTGGTGATCTCCTCCTGGACGGCCTGACGACGCTGATAATCCAGGGGCGTGCGGCGGCAGAGCCGGCGATGCGGCGGGCAGTGACCGCGTTTCTCGGCGACCAGATGTCCGGTGAAGACCGGCTGAAGTGGGGGGTTCTTGCTCAGGTGGCGTCCATGTGCGTATGGGACTTCGACAGCTGGGTCGCGTTGAGCGCTCGAGATGTCGAGTTCGCCCGCACGTCGGGTGCGCTCGCCCCGTTGTTCGTCGCCTTGCAGGCTCGCGGGATGGTGGACACGTTGTCCGGCGACTTCGAGACAGCGGCGTCGCTGGCCGCTGAGATAGACGTCGTCAACGAGGTGACCGGGATCCGGCTTGCTGCCACCTGTGATCTGCTGCTGGCCGGGTACCGGGGTCGGCCCGCGGACGCCGGGCCGCTCGTCACGGCGTCCACGCAAGATGCGATGGCCCGCGGGGAGGGCTTCGCCCTCCAGAATGCCAAGTGGTCAGAAGCGGTGCTCAATAACGGTCTCGGGCAGTACGCAGAGGCGCTGGCCGTGGCGGAGCGGGCGGCCGAGGAAACCTGCCTGCCTTACATCACGCAGTGGGTTCTGCCCGAACTGATCGAATCCGCCGCGCGAACCAGACAGGCGGAGCTTGCCAGAGAGTCGCTGGGCCGACTGTCGGCCATGACCATTGAGGGTTCCGACTGGGCGAAGGGCCTGGAGGCGCGCTCGCGAGCGCTGGTCAGCGGAGGCCAGGAGGCCGAGCAGTGCTATGCGGAGGCGGTCGAGCGCCTCGGTCGCACACCGCTGCGGCCCGAGCTCGCCCGGGCCCACCTGCTCTACGGCGAGTGGCTCCGTCGCGAGAACCGCCGGGTCGACGCCCGCCACCACCTGCGCATCGCCTACCACCTGCTCACCTCGATCGGCGCCGAAGCCTTCGCCGAGCGCGCGCGCCGGGAACTGCTCGCCACCGGCGAGAAGGTCCGCAAACGCGAGGCCGACAGGTACAGCCAGCTCACTTCGCCGGAGGAGCACATCGTCCGGCTGGCCCGGGACGGACGCACCAACCCCGAGATCGCCGCGGAACTATTCCTTAGCACCCGCACCGTCGAATGGCACCTCCGCAAGGTGTTCGCCAAGCTGGGCATCACCTCCCGCAGAGACCTTCACAACACCTTGGCCCTGCGAGGTCAGCACACGCCGACCAGCTAGATCCCTGGTTCCCACTAGGGTCACGTGCCCTCCCACACGCGTGCCGACCAGGGTCCGACACTGGCTCGACGCATCTACCCAAGGCGCGATCGTGAAGCGAGACCAGCTACAGAAGGAGGCCCTCATGCCCTCGTCGTCCACCGCCCCCGAACACCCTGGCTCCGTTTCCGGTGCGCCGGACCTGCCCAGTGACCTTCGTGAGGGCTATGCCGAGATCGGCGACGTGCGGCTGCATTACGTCGAGGCCGGCGAGGGGCCGCTGGTCGTGCTGCTGCACGGCTTCCCCGAGTTCTGGTACGGCTGGCGGCTGCAGATCGCCCCACTCGCGGCGGCGGGATTCCGCGTCGTGGCCCCAGACACGCGCGGCTACAACCTGTCATCAAAGCCGGAAGGTGTCGCAGCCTACGACGTCGGCCTGCTGGCCGCCGACATCAAGGACCTGATCCACGAACGCGGCGCCGAGACCGCCATGGTGGTCGGCCACGATTGGGGCGGAAGCATTGCCTGGGCCCTCGCTATGAATCATCCCGAGGTCGTGAACCGGCTGGCCATCCTCAACGCGGCCCACCCGCGGAAGCTATCGCAGGGACTGCACCACCCAGACCAGCTCCGCAAGTCCTGGTACTTTTTCTTCTTCGCCCTCCCGGACCTGCCCGAGTCCGTCGTGCACGCCAACCACTGGCATTTCTTCCGGCACTTCCTGCGTGACGCCCACCCGGCCTACACGCCGGAGGAGATCGACCGCTATATCGAGGCCTGGTCGCAGCCAGGCGCGGCCACCGGCATGATCAACTACTACCGGTCCTCGGTGCGGGCATCTCAGAAAGAAGCCGAGGCCGCGCTTCGCCCGATCTCGGCGCCCACCCTGGTCATCTGGGGGCAGCGCGATCACTACCTCGGTCCTGAACTAGCCGAGCCCGACCACGATGACGTGCCCAGCCTGGATCGCGTCGAGCGCCTGCCCGACGCCTCGCACTGGGTGCACCACGACGAGGCCGAGCGTGTCACACAACTGCTCACCGACTTCTTCGCTCCCGCCCTGCCAGCCAAGAACTGACCGGGAGCTTCGACCGGCGCGGACGCAGAGCAACCGCTTTCGTCGAGTCGATGCGCTATGGCCGCCGGTATCCCGGGGAACTGGCCTTGCTTGCCGGGCTGCTGCCGCAGATCACGGTTCTGGTCACGATCATCAACGGCCATGACCGCGTCGTCCGCTCGCCAATGCGAAGTTTCTCGACTGCCCGTCAGCCGCCTGGTGATCATCGACGCCGGGCACTTCGTGTGGGAGGAAGAGCCGTCCAAGCACGCCTCCGCCGTCCACGGCCCGATCATGGGCCACCAGTCACGACGTAAAGGAGCTAGTGATGACCCACGTGTACCGCATGCTGCGGGTCGTCCCCAGCGACGAGGGTGTGCTGAGCGTGGTGATTGACGCGCCGCCGATGAACCTGATCGGACCGGAGCTGGTGCGCGACCTGGTGAGCCTGTTCGGCACGCTGGAATCCGACGAGGAGACCAGGGTCGTGGTGCTGGAGAGTGCCGACCCCGACTACTTCATCCCGCACGTCGACCTGACTAAGGTCGCGGAGTACACCGCCGAGGCAGCCAAGGCGGGCGGCGCCGGCGACGCGTCGCTGGGCATGCTGTGGCACAAGCTCAGCGAGCTCCCAGCCGTCACGGTCGCGAAGATCCGCGGCCGGGCCCGCGGGGCGGGCAGCGAACTGGCCCTAGCGTGCGACATGCGGTTCGCCGCGGCGGAGAACGCCATCCTGGGACAGATCGAGGTCGGCGCCGGCGCGGTCCCGGGCGCGGGCGGCGTGCAGCACCTGGCCCGGCTGCTGGGCCGGGGCCGGGCCATGGAGGTGATTCTCGGCGCAGACGACTTTGACGCCGAGACGGCCGAACGGTACGGCTGGATCAACCGGGCCCTGCCCGACGCCGACCTGGACGCGTTCGTGGCCCGGCTGGCCCACCGCATCGCCTCGTTCCCCGCCGACGGCGTGCGAACGGCCAAAAGGGTACTCAACGAGCTGACCCTGCCCGCCGCGGACGCGATCCGCGCCGACGCCCGCCGGTTCCACCAGCTGGTCATCTCCGACGCGGCCCAGGCCCGCACGGCCACCCTGTTCGCGCAGGGCCTGCAGACCCGCAGCCCGCTGGAACTGAACCTCGGCGACCGCCTTGGAGCCCTGTGACGATCCCCGACCACGGAGTGGGTCGCAACGGCGGCCACCACGCCGGGCGGCGCGGAAAAGCCTGACCAGGGAATTGGCCAGGGAGATTCACGGGCGTCAAGCACGGCACGGTTCGGAACGATGGGCAGCATGAAGACGACAGCAACCCCCCAGATCCGCTTCCGGACCATCGATGGAGTCCGGATCCGGTATGCCGACACGGGGGGCCCGCGGGAGCCAACGGCCCTGCTAACCAGTCCTTGGCCCGAGAGCGTGTTCGCGTTCGCGCCGGTCTGGTCCCCGCTCTTCGAACACGCCCGTCTGTTCGCCGTTGACCTCCCGGGCTTCGGCGCATCCGAACGCCGGGATGACCTGCTGTCCCCCCGGGCGATGGGCGAGTTCCTGATCCAGGTCATAGCCGAAGCCGACCTGGGCAAGCCACACATTGTCGCGCCGGACGTCGGAACCGCGGCCACCCTGTTCGCGGCGTCCGCGCACCCCGACCGGATCGCCAGCGCGATCGTTGGCGCCGGTGGAGCCGCGGTTCCCATCCAGCTCGGCCAGCCGCTGGCTTCCTGGGTGTTGGACCCGGACCTGGACAAGTACCGCAGGATGGACCCACGCGTGATCGTCGAGGCATCGCTGGACACGATCGCCGGGGGGATACCCGACGGCATCCGCGCGGATTACCTGGCCTGCTACGAGGGTGACCGCTTCGCCGAGTCGATGCGCTATGTCCGCCGGTACCCTCAGGAACTGCCCGTGCTTGCCCGGCTGCTTCCGCAGATCACGATCCCGGTCACCATCGTCAACGGCCGCCATGACCGCGTCATTCCGTTGGCGAATGCAGAGTTCCTCGACCAGCGCCTGCCCACCAGCCGCGTGGTGCTCATCCATGCGGGGCACTTCGTGTGGGAGGAAGCACCGGCGCAGTACGCCTCCACCATCCTCGACTCAATCACGGGCAACTGGCCCTGACGCCGTCCGTATCAGCCCGCTTTCACCTGAGCGGCGCACGTCGGGAAATCTAGCGAGGAGAACGGCGAATAGCCATGACCAAGGGATATTCGGGACTTCCAAACGAAGTGGTCAGCGCGGCCAACGGCATCGTTTACGCCTACCGCGACACCGGTAACGGCGGGAACGGGGTGCCCCTGGTCTTGCTCCAGCACTTCCGCGGGAACCTTGACAACTGGGACCCGGCGCTGGTCGATGCGCTCGCCGCCAACCGGCGCGTCATCACGTTCGACAACACCGGAGTCGGCGGCTCCACGGGCACCACCCCGGACACTATCGAGCAGATGGCGCGCGACGCGATCGCCTTCCTCACCGCCATGGACTTCAGCCAGGCCGACATCCTTGGCTTCTCCATCGGCAGCTTTGTCGCCCAGCAGATCGCGCTGACCCGGCCAGCCATCGTACGCAGGCTGGTGCTGGCCTCCTCGGCCCCGCAGGGCGCGGCCGGCATGCATGGCTGGGCGCCGGAGGTCATCGGCGCGGTCGGCACCCCCCACACCAGTCCGGAGGCATACCTGCAGGTGTTCTTCACCGGGTCAGCCGCCAGCCGGCGGGCAGGCAGCGAAGCCCTGCAGCGCATGTACGCCAGGACCGAGAACCGGGACGAGGCGACGACGTGGGCGACACGCGAAGCGCAGTATGACGCGGTCTGCACCTGGGGGATTCCCGATCACGCACTGCTCCAGCGGGTCGCGGCCATCGATATGCCGGTGCTGGTGGCGAACGGCGATAGCGACCCGATGATCCTGCCGCACTACTCCTACCTGCTCGCCGGCCTGATCCCACACGCGCAGGTGAAGATCTACCCCGATTCGGCGCATGGCTTCCTGTTCCAGCATCACGCCATTTTCGCCGCCGACGTCGACGTATTTCTCACCCAGGCGGCAGAAGCGCGTCACTCCCCTGGGCCGAAGATCCGATAGCGGCTACGTGAGGTCGGCCGCGTCGGCCTCACGTGGTAGCTGGAGCGCCGTGAATCAGCCTGCGTCGGCCCAGCCGCCGTCATACCCTCGCGGCTGCCGGTGGTGTGATGTCCGTCAGAGCCCGGCCCAGCTCCCGCCGCGAGCTGATGCCCAGCTTGCCGAACACCTTGCGCAGGTGCCATTCGATCGTGCGGGCGCTGAGGAACAGCTGGGCGGCGATCTCCGGATTGGAAAGCCCGCCACCAGCGAGCCGGGCGATTTGCAGTTCCTGCGGCGTGAGCTCATAGCGCGCTTGGACCGTGCGCTTATGGACGGTCTCGCCAGTGGCCAGCAGCTCGCGGCGGGCACGCTCCGCGAACGCCTCCATGCCCATCGCGGTGAGCCCGTCATAGGCGATGCGAAGTTGCTCGCGCGCTTCCCCCCGGCGGTTTTCCCGGCGAAGCCATTCGCCGAATAGGAGATGCGCACGGACCAGGGCGGAGCGCATACGAGTGCCACCTAGCCGTTCGATCGCCTCGCGGTACAGCCGCTCGGCGGGCTCGCCGTCGCTGAGCAGCGCTCGCGAGCGCGCCTGGATACCGTGCGCCAACTCGGTCCCGGCCACGTTCGTGTGCTCGCAGAGCCGCTCCAGCGCATCGGCCGCCAGCTCGGTCCTGTTGCAGCGGGAAGCCGCCTCGACCAGCTCAGGCAGCGACCATGTGGAGAGCATCAGCTCGTCCTGGGCGCTCGCGCTCTGGGCGGGATCCAGCGCCGCCTGATACTGTCCCAGACCGTTACGGAGCACAGCGCGCGCGTGCTCGCCAAAGGTGAGCATTACCCCCTCTCTCCGGGCGATTGCCCCGGGTTCGCTCGCCTCGATCAGCTCCACTGCTTGGGTCTCGTCGCCGCAAAACCCGGCAAGCGGCAATCTTCCGAACTCGATGGGCCTGGTGCCGGTCGCATCGGCAATCCCGTCGGCCTCGTCGAGCAGCGCAGCCGCGGCTTCCAGATCGCCCTCGAAGATGAGCATCACCGCGAGATAGTTCAAGGCCAGCGGGAGCACCGCGAGTGCGCCCGAGTCACGTGCGATCCGCACGTTACGGGTGGCCAGCTCGTGCCATGCCTCGTCATCGAACAAGTCCGGGGCAACACGGCGGGCCGTCCACGGCCAGCGTACGTCTTGCCCAGCGCGCCCGCCTTGGTCAAGAACTGTGCTGAGCGCCCGTTTGAGCGCCGGGCCGCTGGCCGTATAACCGGCGGTGAAACGCATGGTCAGACCGTCGAGCAGCAGGTCAACGGCACGCGGTGCCCCCGGTGGGGAGGGTGCTCCTTGAGCGGCCTCGGCGGCGGACCGCGCGCCTGCACCGAGGCGGCCGGCGATGCTCGCGGCGCGGAACGCCTCCAGGTACGTTTCGCGCGCCAGAGCTGGATCCAGCGGTCCGAGCTGACTGGCCGCATCCAGGAGCAGCGGCACCGCGTCCCCGCCGCGCCTAGTGTCGAGGGCGATCTGCCCGTGCAGGCGCTGGAGCATGGCCCGGTCGAAGTCGCCCAGCGGGCCGGCCGCTGCTGCGGTGAGAAGCGCCGAAGCCTCGAGGGGTGCTCCGGCGAGCTGCTTGGCCCGCGCAGCGTAGAGCGCGCGCCGGGCTCGTCGGCCCGGATCAGGTGTCAGCGCTGCCGCGCGCTCCAGGAAGGCGGCAGCCGCAGCCAGTCCTCCGCGTGCCTGGGCGCGCCCGGCCGAGCGCTCCAGCTCCTCGGCAACGTCCTCGTCAGGCGCGAGAGTTGCGTGGGCACGGTGCCAGGCCCGGCGGTCGGGATCGGTGTCGGCATCGGTGGCCGCTGCCAGCGCCAGATGCGCGCTGCGCCGTTCGTCCGGCGCCGCGGCCCGGTAGACCGCCGACCGCAGCAGTGGGTGGCGGAAAGTCACCCGCATACCGAGATGGAGCAGCCCATCCGCCTGCACGGGGCCCGCGGCCTCAGGCGCGATATCAAGCTCCTCGGCCGCTCGCCACAGCAGATCCGGCTCACCGGTCGGCTCAGCCGCGGCCACCAGGAGCAGCAGCTTGGTCGCGGCGGGAAACTGCTCCACGCGGCGCCGGAAGCTGGCTTCGATCCGGCCCGCCACCGGCATCCCGCCGGGCAGGCCGAAACCGCCGGCCAGTTCCACTGGAGACAATTTATGCGGCAGCTCAAGCAGTGCCAGCGGGTTGCCATGCGCCTCGGCCAGAAGACGGTCCCGGACGCGGTCATCAAGAGGCCCGCTGATGGCCGACGCGAGCAGGTCCTGCGCGTAGTCGCGGGAGAGCGCCCGGACCAGCAGATCGGGCAGCCCGGCCAGTTGGTCAAGGTCGACCGGATCGCGCTCGGCGAAGAACAGGACGACCGATTCCGTCTGCAAACGCCGCGCCACGAACGCGAGCACCTGTGCCGTCGACCGGTCCAGCCACTGGGCATCGTCCACCAGGCACAGCAATGGCTGATCCTCGGCGCTGTCGGACAGCAGACTGAGCACCGCCAGGCCGACCAGAAACCGGTCAGGCTGTGCCCCCGAGCTCAGCCCGAACGCCGTCCCGAGCGCATCACGCTGCGGCACTGGCAACCCCTCGAGGCCACCCAGCATCGGCCCGCACAACTGGTGCAGGCCGGCGAAGGGCAGCTCCATCTCCGACTCCACCCCGGCCGCCCGGGCAACGTGGAAGCCCGCGGCACTTTGGGCTGCGTAATCCAATAGGGCTGTCTTTCCGATCCCTGGATCGCCGCGCAGCACCAGCACCGCGCTCTGGCCAGCCCGCGCATCCGTCAGCAGCCGGTCCAGCCGTGCGCACTCCGCACCGCGACCCGGCAGCGGCCTTGGCCTTCCGGAACGTGGAGGAGCCATCTGTTGCACCCGCCTGAACGCTAACCGCCGGAGAGCATGGCAATGATCAGTACCTCGCGGGCACAGGCCAGCGGGCACGCGGGACCACCCTGCTCGCGCGCATCTGCCCCGTCGATGAACACGTTCAGATGATTCCTCCACTCACCTCTCTCGTTGAACAACAGGTCAGCAACGGGCAGCGCGCGCAGCGCGTCACCCACCGTCTCCGCCTCAATATCGAAGTGCTGCCTGCCCCCGGCTTGCGCGGCGAGCATGCTCGGAAGCGTCACGCGGACCACTGTGTGACCTCCACCGACAGAATGGGCGGCAGGTGCCGTGCCGCCTCGACCCACCTACCGCTGTCAGTCAGTGCGAAGAAAGAGCCGCTCTGGGTTCCGAAGTACACCGAGTCCGCGTCAGAGGCCGAGGCCTCACGAAGCACTCCGGTCCAGGCCGGCCTCGGCAGGCCGTCCGACATCTCCTCCCACGTCTGCCCGCCGTCGAGGGTGCGGTAGACGGCAAGCCGCCCATCCGGGAAATAGTGATACTCATGGCTCCGTTCCGGGACTACGAAGGCCGTGTCCGGCTCGTTTGGGTCGATCATGATCGGAAAGCCGAACCCGCTCGGCAGCCCGTTCCCGTCGAGCTGCTCCCAGGAGTCCCCACCGTTGTCGGAACGGTAGACACCGCAGTGGTTCTGCTGCCACAGGCGCTCTGGCCGCGCCGGGTGCAGCAGCAGCTTGTGGACGCACTGCCCCACCTCTGGATACGGGTCGGGAAAATAGCAGGCTGCGACGTTCTTGTTGACCGGCAGCCAGGTCTGCCCGCCGTCATCCGATCGCAGCGTGCCCGCTGAGGCGATGCAGGCGTAGATACGTTGCGGGTCGCGTGGGTCGAGCTGGATCGAATCGCAGCACAACCCGCCGGCGCCCGGAAACCAGCGCCCGCGCGTCGGGTGCTCCAGGATGCCAACGTTGGGCTCCCAGGTTTCGCCGGCGTCGTCAGAGCGGAAAAGAACGCCGGGATCCGCTCCGAGGTACAGCGTCCCCGGCTGCTGCGGAAGGCCCGGCTCGACATGCCACACCGCGTTCAGAGTCAGCCCCGAGCAGGCGGGCAGGCCGAGCTTCTTCGAGCGCTCCCACGTCTTGCCGACGTCGGCCGAGCGCTGGACCGTCGGCCCATAGACGATATGGTTGGCCGCCGCGTAGAGCACGCCATCACGTGCATCGATAGTCGCGTGGTACACGCCCCAGCCGTCAAGCAGCGGGCCTTCCACCCGCCAGGCATGGCGGTCGTCCTCGCCCCACAGCAGGAAAAGCCCCTTTCGCGTGCCCACCAGGGCCAGGACGCCGAAGGCCACGGAGCCTAATCTGCCTGCAAGTAGCCAGACGACGACCTGACTCCAGTGCCGTCCGGCGGACAGCAGCGCAGGCCGCCGACTGCGCTGGTGATCAGGACCCGTCTCACGTGATCGCCCCTTCGATCGTGCTGCAGGCCTGGGAGCGTAGGGCCGAAACACAACAAACCTACTCTTGGGCAGCCAGGTCTGAAAAGCCCAGGTGGGGACTGTAAAGCGCAGAGTGAGCAGGTATCTGTTAAGTGGCTTGAGCCACCTCCGACTTTGGTTACAGTCCGGTACAGGGTGGCTCCGGCGCCGTCAGCGCCCACACGGACCAGCCGGAGCGCGTGCACAGCGCCGCCCGCCAAGTGCCGTCCCGCCGAGCCTGGCTGCTACGGCCTATCCCAGTCGCCCTCCGTCGCCTACACCGAAGGGAGAGATATTTCCTCGGATGATGACCCGCAACCCAGCAGGTCAGCCGTCTGTACGGGACGCCCGCCGGTTCAACGGCAAGATACGGCAGGCAAGAACAGCGAACACTATTTCCCATGCTTATACGGCCCTCCCTGATACCTATACGCTACGGTAGACAAGTGATGCGAGCTCTGCATCAGGTGAAACCTGCATCGATTCGAGCAAGATATTCTTATCCATTGGATATCTCTGGACTGGGCGCAGTCCAGAGATGAAAATGGGAAACGGCGCCACCCCGGCACGCCTGGCCCTTCCGGGCCGCTGTGGTGGTGCGCGTGGGACCGGGCGCGGTCCCGCCCAGGAGGACGAACATCGCCGCAGGATTCGGGTGGTCAATGGTGGCGGCAGAGAGTGTGCGGAGGCGGTCGCGACAGGCTGTTTCGCGGCCGAAAGCGGTGCAGTTCTCCCTGACTCAGGGCGAGTTTGAGGAGGTCAGCGACGCGGCGTCGCGATCTGGGCTGGCGCGGGGGGCGTTCGCGGCGAAGGTCACGTTAGCGGCCCTGCACGAGGTCCCGGCCAGGCCGGGTCGCAGCTGCGGGAGGCGGTGGCCGAGCTGGTGACGGCGGTCGGCCTGGTGCGGCGGGTGGGCACGAATTTTAATCAGGCCGTTGCCAGGCTGAATGCGACCGGCCAGCGGGGTGAGGATCTGCTGCCGTCGGCCGAATTCTGCTCGCGGGTGATCCGCCGTCTGGATGAGGCAGCGAAACAAGTGCGCCGGAGCGCCCGTGATCCGGGAAGGGCGTTCCGGGTGATCGGGAAAGTGAGCCGGGGCACTAATGCCGGGCGGCTGCTGTATTACCTATACGGGCCGGGAAATTCAATGAGCACACCGACCCCCACCTGGTCGCCGGGTTCGGTGATCCGGCCGAGCTGGAACCAGACCGGCGTCCTGGCGGAGCGCGGGACGTGCGGCGGCTCGCCGGATTGCTGGCCCAGCCGCTCGCCGCGGTGTATGGCAGCAACTACGACAAGCCGGTCTGGCACTGCTCGATCCGGGCCGCGCCGGAAGACCGGCTGCTGTCGGACGCGGAGTGGGCCCGGGTCGCGGCCGCGGTCATGGACCGGACCGACCTGGCACCAGAAGGGGATGACCGGGCGGTGCGGTGGGTGGCGGTCCGG
This sequence comes from Streptosporangiaceae bacterium, assembly GCA_035517695.1. Lineage (GTDB taxonomy): Bacteria > Actinomycetota > Actinomycetes > Streptosporangiales > Streptosporangiaceae > DATFVJ01. The sequence continues at coordinate 10,992 of DATIYI010000365.1, read as the reverse complement.
CACGCGAGCGATCACATCCACCTGGTCGCCACGCTGGCCTGCCAGGACCGGATCCGGCCGAAGGTGTGGAATGACTTCTTCCGGGTCCGGGAGGCGTGCCGGGACGCGGAGCGGCGTTTCGGGTTGCGGTCCACGGCCCCGGCGGATCGCACCGGGGCTCGGCGGGCGTCCCGGGCCGAGGCGGAGCAGGCCACGCGGCGCGGGTGGGCCGAGCCGCGGGTGACGTTGCGCCGGGAGGTGTGCACCGCGGCAGCTGGGGCGCGTACGGAGGAGGAGTTCTTCGCCCGGCTGGCCCACGCCGGGGTGCTGGTCCGCCGACGCTACAGCACCCGCAACGCTGGCGAGGTGACCGGGTACGCGGTCGGCCTGCCCCAGCACACCGACACAGACGGCCAGACTGTCTGGTACGGCGGCGGGAAGCTCGCGGCTGACCTGACTCTGCCCAAGCTGCGCACCCGGTGGGCAGGCCCGCCGGGTCGCGATCCGCTCGCCGGGGCCGCGGAGCTGCCGCCCGCGGCGGTCCGGGCCGTGCTGCGGGCGGCAGTATCCGAGGCAGCTGGCCAGGTGGCGAGTGAGGCTGACTTCTTCGCCCGGCTGCGCGCGGCTGGTGTGCTGGTACAGGAGCGGTTCAGCGAGGTCAACCCCGGTGAGGTCACCGGGTATGCGGTGACACTCCCCGGGTGCACCGGCCCGGACGGGACGCTCCGCTGGTACGGCGGCGGGCGGCTGCACGACAGGCTGACCCTGCCCCGGCTGCGCGACGCGTGGGCCCACGGGCCGCGGGCGGCGGAGCGTTCCGGTGCGTTCCGGTTCACTGCTGCCGAACGCACCGAGATCTACCGGCATGCCGGCCGCCAGGCGGCCGCCGCGACGGAGCACCTGCGGCACTGCACGGTCGGTGATCCGGGTCGCGGTGCGGATGCGGCGTGGGCAGCAGCGGACACGCTGCACACGGCGGCGCGCGCGTTGCGCAGCCCGGTGCTGCGGTGCGCGGCGGATCGCTACGACCGGGCCGCCCGCGCCCAGTTCGGCCGAATTCCGCACCGCACCGGCGAGGGGGACCGGCTGCGGGGTGCGGCGCGGCTGCTCGCGATGAGCGGCGCTAACACGGGTGATGGCACCGGGCAGGCTGGAGCGCTGGTGGCCAGCCTCATGAAACTGCTGGATGAGGTGGCCGGGCTGCGGGAGGCGCAGGCGCACGCCGCGCAGGCGGCAGCCGCCCGCCAGGCCGCCCAGCAACTGCACGCCGCCTTCACCCAGGCCCGTGGACTGACAGCCCAGCCTGGGCAGGTTCACGTCAGGCCAAGGCGGCCAGGTCCCTCACCAGGCCCTAGGTCCGCCGATTTCCCGATACCCCTGGCCGAGGTCCTGGCGGCGGCCGCCCAGGACCCGGCCGAGACGGACGTGGCGGAACAGGTGAGGCTGCCGCCAGCGCGGCCCGGCCCGCCCGCTGACCCAGACGCCACCAGTTCGAGCCGACTGGTGAGCCTGATCCCCTCGCTGGTGGCGGACCATCAGATTGTGTGCATCAGCGACGTGCACCGCCGCTCAAGCGGAACGCTATCCGGGCCCGTGCACCGGGCCAGGCCTGGCGTAGCTGGACCTAGCTTCTAGGGCTGCTCACCGGTCGCTGATTGAATCGGCTCATCTGCTGAGCCGGGGCCTGGGAGGCCGTCCATGGGGTACTCGACCGCGATGTGGGCCGGCTTCGGCGAGGCCCTCGCTGCCGTTGCCGGCGCGCTGACCGGCCTGCTTTTCGTGGCGCTGTCGGTCAAGGGTGACGTGCTGGCCGCCTCGCGCCGCCTAAGCTCCCGCGCCGCTGAGACTCTGGTGCTGTTCATGACCTCAGCGCTCATCGCGGTCTTGCTGGTGGCCCCGCAGCCACCGGCAGCCCTCGGCTGGGAACTGCTGGCCCTGGCCGCAGTCTCCGGTGTGGCCCTGTTCATCCTGGACCGGCGAGCCGGGCACGCCACCGATCCGGGCGCGGCCCGCTTCGTCGAACGGTACTCCCCCAACACGGTCACCGCCGTGCTCGTCGCGGTGGCCGGGCTCACCCTGCTGCTGAAGGCCGGTGGCGGCTTGTACTGGCTGATCCCCGCCGCGGTGGCGAGCCTTCTCGGCGGCGTGGTCAGCGCGTGGCTGTTCCTGGTCAAGGTGACCAGCCAATCCGGCTGATCCCCTGCCTGCGAATATCGTGACCGAGATGCCCTGACTGACCCCTGTCTTGGCAGGTGAGAGGCCCGTGGTAGTGCCTGTAAGTGATTGTGGTTTACCAGCGTGTGGCCGCGCACGTTACGGGCAGGGCGCTCAGCGGTTGGGCATTCACCGCCGCGGACGCCGGACGGCGCGGGACTTTCGGCTCTGGTGGATGCCCGAAGGCAAGCCATCCTGGACATGGAACAGGTCCGGGGCAGGGGTAAGGCCGGCACAGGCCCGTTTACGCCAGCCCTATGGTTGCAGCCGGGAGGTCGCTGTGAGTGACATCCTGGTGGCATTCGCCACCAAAGCCGGGTCGACCGAGCAGGTGGCACAGGCCATCGCTGAAGCCCTGTGCAAGGCCGGGGACACCGTCGATCTCCGGCGCGCCCGCGGCGTCCGTGAGCCCGTTTCCCGATGGGGGTGCATCGTACTCGGCGCGCCGATCTATTCGGGGCGGTGGCATCGTGACGCCCACCGCTTCCTCAGGCGCCACCGCGGCGAGCTCGAAGGCGTACCGGTGGCGGTATTCGGCATGGGACCCAGGTCCCCAGAGGAGGAGGAGGCGTGGCAGCGGTCGCGCAGCCAGCTTGACCGGGCCCTGGCCAAGAGAAGCTGGCTGACGCCGGTGGCCAAGACGGTCTTCGGGGGCGCCGACCCGCCGAAGCGCCGCCAGGCCACCCGGCGGGACCTGCGCGACTGGGCGGCGATCGAGAACTGGTCCCGTGATGTTTCCGCCATCGCGGCCAGCCGCCCGGCGCCGGCCGCTTAGCGGTCAGCCCGTCTCACTCGATACTGGGCGATCTGGCCGTCCCACCAATTGGGGTAGGTGATGAGCGCGCCCGTGGAGCCAGGCACGCGACCTTCACTGCCCCACCCTTGTGATCGCCGGTCGGCACGACCCGCAGACACCGGTCAAGATCAGCGAGGAGATACACAAGCGGGCGCCTGACTACCCTGATCGGGTCGGCGGTTCTCATTGTGCGCACGGTGACAGCTCTTGCCAGGTGAGCAGGTCGGCGTGTCGGGGGCCGATGGTGATGCCGACACCGGGCGGCAGCCCAGGCTGGCGAGGAGCCGCCCGGGCCGGCCGGTAGCGGGGGAGCAGAGAACAATGACGGCCGCAAGGTCGCAGATTCCGGTCACCGAGCGGGTGCGCAGCCTGGAGGTGCGCTGGGTCCGGCCCGGCCAGCTGGAGGCCGCGGTGACCCGGTGGTTCGCACGGTTCCCGACCGGGGTGGAATCTCGCGTGGACACCTATCTGGTCGATCCGCAGCTGGCCGGGCTGTCGGTCAAGCTCCGCCACGGCGCAGCGCTGGAGGTGAAGGTGTACCAGGGCAGCCCTGGGACCCTGGAAGTGGCGGGGCGGGTCCGCGGCCGCCTGGAGTGGTGGGACAAGTGGTCCTTCCCCTGTGGCCAGCCCGCCGATGACGCGCCGGGCTGGTGTCCGGTGCGCAAGCTGATCCACCGGTTCCCGGCAGCCAGCGGGCAGGCCGGGGCACGCCATGCGGGGCTGGGCGAAGAGGCGAGGTGCGACGTGGAGCTCACCGAGGTCCACGCGGATGGCCGGGACTGGTGGACGCTGGGGTTTGAGGCGACCGGCCCCGCCGGCGGATTGCGTACGGAACTCGAGGCCGCCGCCGCACTCGTGTTCGCGCAGGCCCTGCCCAGTGGCGTGGAACTGGGCATCGATGACTCTCAGTCCTACGCGCAATGGCTCACCGGCGGTCCGCCGCGCGGCGGACCGGCCGCCTGACGGCCGTCCTGCACCGGGGTTTCCCGGGCCACCGTTGCTGGGCGGCGCCAGCCGGGTGGGCAGCGCGGTCTTCAGCTACCCGGCAGCTGTTCGCCAGCCGCCATCCTGGCTCCCGCATCAGCGGCGCCGATGCTGCCATCCAGCGTGGTGAGCGCCGGCGCCTCAGCGAGCCAGCGGGACCATTCGCCGGGGCACAGTGACCTCGGCCTCTGCCCTGCGGCCGGGCCCCGGCCTACCGTCGTAGCAGGTTACAGATGCGAGGGAGGCCGCCATGGCACGCACGCAACCGGCCCGCCGTCCATCCGCGGGCGCGCGGCGGGCTGGGTACGGCCTGGCCATCGTGTTCAGCACGGCGCTGCTGGTCATCCTCAACGGCTCGCCCGGGTGGCAGGCGATACCGTTCCTCACCAGCGACACCACCCAGGTGCTGTGGCTGGTCAACCTCTGCCTGGCGGCGGGGATCGCCGCCAACCTCGTGTACCTGGCCTACGATCCGCCGTGGCTGAAATCGCTCGGCGACCTGGCCACCACCGGGATCGGGCTGGCCGCGGCGATACGGATCTGGCAGGTGTTCCCGTTTGACCTGTCATCTGGCTGGTCAACAGCGGTGCGGGTACTGCTGATCGTCGCCATCGCAGGCTCCTGCATCGCGCTGGTGGTACAGATCGTTACGCTGGCGCGCTGGCTCACTGGCCACACCCAGCACGACGGCCACATGCGCACCGGGCACTGATATCGCGGCCGCCGGGATGGCGCGTCGCCGGGCGAAGTGGCCCGCAGGGCTAGGGCTTGAAGAGTCTGTCCGACCTCATGATCGCCATGTGGCAACGGTGGTGAGTAAACGCTCGTGCATGTGCTGATAGTGCGCTGCTGGCCCTTCCGGCGTTGTTAGCCTGCGCCGCGCGGTTGGTCCCGCAACCGGCCGCTGATCCGGCCAGTCAGAGATCTTTTGCTGCGCAAAACATCTAGCCTGCCCGGGCGGCCCGGTTGCGGGCCCGCCCTTGCCCGGCGCGGACGGCTAACGCCGGAAGGATCAGACATCCAGCCCGCATGCACATCGGCGTTCACGACATCGGCCGTGCCCGTGGGCTGAACGTCTCTTCCGGCCGCGGCAGGGATGGCAGCGCCGCTGGGTCGGACGACCAGGGACCTGGCCAGGGTGTTCGCGGGTTCGAAGGATGAGCCGATTGTGAAGGATTGCTGCATGGCAACGGCAGCGACCCTGCAGGCCGGCTTCCGGACTATCGGCGGACTCCGGGTCCGGTACGCCGACAGCGGTGGCTCGCACGAGCCGACGGTCCTGTTGACCAGCCCGTGGCCGGAGAGCGTGTACGCGTTCGCGCCCATGCGGGCGCCGCTGTCCGGGCACGCCCGCCCCTTCGCCGTTGATCTACCGGGTTCCGGTGCATCCGAGCGCAGGGAGAACTTCCTGGCACCGCGAGCGATGGGCGAGTTTCTGTCCCAGCTCATCGCCGAGGCGGAGGTGGGCACGCCACACGTGGTCGCGCCGGATGTCGGAACCGCGGCCGCCTGTTCGCGGCGGCCGCACATCCCGAGCGGATCGCCAGCGCGACCGTGGGCACCGGCGGACCGACGTACTTCGTCTGGAAGAAGAGCCGACGAAGTACGTCGCGGCCGTCCTCGGCTCGATCACCGGCACCTGGCCCTGACAAGAACGGTAAACCAGTCTAAGGAGGTCGCGATGAGCGCGACTGATAACAGGCCTGCTGGTGTGAGCGAAACAGCGGTGGAGGCAGCACCTGGACTGTGGCGCACCAATCTGCAGCAACAGGATCTCAGTGTTCCCGGGCGCGAGGTCGTCCAGACACGTGTCGAGATCACCCCGGACTCGCCGCCGATCAGGCATTACCACCATGGCGAGGAGATCATTTGCGTCCTGCAGGGGTCACTGGAGTACCAGGTCGATGGCCAGCCGACCAGGGTGTGCAATGCCTGGGATGCGCTGACCGTGCCGACTGGTGTCATTCACTCGGTGCGCAACGTTGGCGACGGCATCACGATTGAAATGGCTACGTACGTCGTTGAGAAAGGCAAGCCGCTCCTCGAGGTCGTCGAATAGTAAGCCCCAGCCTCCGGTGCCACGGTCCTTCCTCGCCCCGGCTGGCAGAAGAAGCAATGGATCTAACAGGAGGGCACTATGACGACCGCAACCGATCTCGGCGTCCGCCGGTTCGAGGTCCACGTGCCGGAGGAGGACCTGGCCGACCTGCGGCGGCGTATCGCCGCGGCGCGCTGGCCGCTCAAGGAGCTGGTCACCGACCGGTCGCAGGGTGTGCAGCTGGCGACCATCCAGGCCCTGGTCACCTACTGGGGCAGTGACTACGACTGGCGTGCGTGCGAGGCGAGATTGAACTCGCTGCCCCAGTTCACGACCGAGATCGACGGCCTCGATATCCACTTCATCCACGTCAAGTCGCCGCACGAGGACGCGCTGCCGCTGATCATCACCCACGGCTGGCCCGGGTCGGTGATCGAGATGCTGGAGGTCATCGGCCCGCTGACCGACCCGCCCGCGCACGGCGGGCACCCCGGGGATGCGTTCGACCTGGTTATCCCGTCGCTGCCGGGCTATGGCTTTTCGGCCGGGCCAGCCGAGACCGGCTGGGACCCCGGCCGCATCGCACGCGCCTGGGCCAAGCTGATGCACCGCCTCGGCTACACCCGCTACGTCGCCCAGGGCGGTGACCAGGGCGCCGCCGTCACCGACACCATGGGCGGCCTGGCGCCAGAAGGGCTGGCCGGCATCCACCTGAATCTCCTCAGACAGGCGCTGGGCAGCGTCAGCGGCCTGCCCGCAGACTCCGAGGCCGAACGCGCCGCGCTCGCCGCCGTCAATACCTTCAGGACCAGCGGCTTCGGCTACTTCCTGGAGCAGGCCACGCGACCGCAGACAATCGGCTACGCCCTGCTGGACTCACCGGTCGCGCTGGCGGCCTGGATGCTCGACCACGACACCGATAGCTATTACAAGATCTCCCGCGCGTTTACCGGCAACCAGCCCACAGGCAACCTCACCCGCGATCACATCCTCGACAACATCACGCTGTACTGGCTGACCGGCACCGGGGCCTCGGCCGCCCGCTCGTACTGGGAGGGAGGACGAGCCCAAGCTCGTGCGGCCGGGCAGCCGACCCCGCAAGTCTCGCTGCCAGTCGGCTTCACCACGTTTCCCGACGAGATCTTCCGGGCCCCGCGCAGCTGGGTCGAGAAGTCCTACCCCAGCCTCACCTACTTCCACGAGGCAGCCAGGGGTGGCCACTTCGCTGCCTGGGAAGAACCCGAGCTGTTCACGGCCGAGGTGCGGGCCGCGTTCAAACCGCTGCGATAGCCACGTTGCTCGCCCCAGAACGGGAGCAGCTGAATGAGCGTTGTGGTCGTGGTCACGGCCTTTCCCATCCCCGAGCACCCCTCGCCCGGGCACATGGCCGCGCTGTCTGCGCCGACCGCCCGGGTTCCCAAACCGTTGTCCGGCCGGACATGGACAGCGGCTCCCGCAGGAGCGGATCATGAGTCATCTGACCTTTAGGCTTTGGGTACCTGGGAGGCCCAGATGACCACTCCTCTCCAGAAAGATCGGCGATCAGCTCGGCCGGATCGGCCGGCACTGGGGCTGGCTGCTGTTCTTCGGCATCCTCATGGTGGCCGCCGGGCTGGCCGCGGTGGTCTGACCCGGCCCGACCGTGCTCGTTCTGGCCATCCTGTTCGGCATCCAGCTGATCGTGTCCGGCATCTTCTCGTTCGTGAACGCGTTCGCCGCCGACGAGTCCGGCGGGATGCGGGTGTGGAACGTGATCCTCGGGCTGCTCGGCATCGTGGTCGGGCTGTACGCGGTCCGGCACATCATCGTCTCGGTCGTCGCGCTGGCCCTGCTCATCGGCATCTACTGGGTGGCCTACAGCATCGCCCAGATCTACGGCGCGATCGCCCACCACGACCTGCCCCACCGCGGCTGGATGGGCTTCATCGGCGCGCTCAGCGTGCTCGCCGGGCTCATCGTGATCTCCTGGCCCGGCCCCTCACTGGTCACCCTGGCCATCGTGCTCGGCATCTGGCTCATCATCTACGGCATCATGGAGATCGCCCTGGCCATCCGGGTCCGCTCAGAGATCGGCCACATCCGGCACGCCGTCACCAGCCCCGCCTGATCTGCCCAGCGGGCAGCCCAACGATTCCGCCGTGCACAAACCCGGCAGTCAGCCACTTCGGCCCTGCGGACGGCCATGCCGCCACCCGTGAGGCAGCGCCGGCCGGACGGCCGACCTGCTCAGCGGGACTGGCTCAGGCCCGGTCGGACGGCGAGGCCTGGTGAACCATTGGATTCGAAGCGACCAGCCCAGCCGGGACGCTCCACACCAGGCTCCAGGCCAGCGGATGCAGGGCCGCCTTCCGGGTGCGGGATTCACGCGGTCCTCGCCACAGGGTTGCGGATACGGCTGAGAGCATCCAGCGCCGTCTCGTCGGCGGTTGGCAGGGTGCAGAGACTTGGCGGTCGTGGCGATGCTCGAATGCCCCAGACGTTCCTTGACGACCTGCAGGTCCGCGCCGCCCGCCAGGAGCCACGAGGCGTGCGCGTGCCGCAGGTCATGTATGCGAACCCCGCCTAGCCCGCATGCCATGCGGGCCGGGCCCCATACCTGGTGGCGGAACCAGTCCGCTGGAATGTGACCGTCTGTATCGCGGGTCCGCGGTGTGCGGGGCTGGTCTTTCCCGCTGGCGCGTCGCCGGGCACGGTAGTCCGCGTAGGCACCACGGCAGTGCTGACAGCGGCATTTACCGGCGTTATATAGGCGGTGAGAGTGCCATGTCGGTACTGGCAACCCTTCTCGTTGGGCTCGGTTATGCCCAGCGGGAGCGTGCTGACTGTGCTGCGTTGCCGGGTCCGGGATTCTCCAGGCGCCTGGTAGAAGAACAGGAGGTCATCGTCCCTGAGGCCCATGGCCATGACATGGGCGCGGATCTTGGCCGTGATCTGCCGGCTGAGCTTGAACCGCCGGTACTCCTTGTCCTTCGGGTAGTCCTTGACAAGGAACCGGCCGCCTTCAGGGTGCTCATCCGGGGGGAGCTCGACCACCGCGCGGGTGACGGTCAGCATGCAGGTAGCGAAGTCCAGGTCGTGAACCCGCAGCTCGGTTAGCTCACCCCAGCGCAGCCCGCTCTCGATGTCGGTCTCGACGAGCAACTGCGCGCTGGCGTCCGGAAGCGCGCGGTACAGCCGGTCGAACTGAGCGGCAGTGATGATGGAGCGCGGCTTCTGCGGAACGGCGGGTACTTTCACGCCGTGGCACGGGTGGATCCCCGTCACGTTGTCCATCATGGCTGTGGAGAAAATCGCGTTGAGGATCGACCGCTTGCAGTACTCGATAGTCCGCGCTTTCGCTCCCTTATTCTTCATGTAGGTTACCCACTGGCGAACCTGCTCAGGCATGATGTCGCGCATCGGCATTGGCCCGAAGAAAGGAATCAGGTGCCGGCGGATCTGGCCGGCGTAGTCCCCGCGCACGCCAGGTTCCAGGAGATGATGGGGAAGCCACTCCCCCAGGACGTAGTCCTCGAAGCTCTGCCTCCCCCGGCCCGGGTTGCCGGGCTTGCCCGCCCTGACCTTCGCCTCCTCGTCCTGCCAGGCCTTGTCCGAGGCCTTCTTGCTGGAGAACGTGCCCGCGGACCGCTCCTGCCCGCGGATGTCTGAGTAGTAGGCCGTGTAGCGGGCTTGCCGTCTCGCCCAATGCGCTTACGCGAGAAACCCATGACCACCACCTTGATCATCTGACCGTCATTTGACCGTGGACCTAGCGTCAGCGGCTGGTATTGGACGGTATTGATTGACCTCGATTGTACGGCTTCTAGCTGCGATTATACGCAACGAAGGTCTCTGGCCAGAAACGGAATTGAACAGCAAAAATGCCTTCTAAGCAGCCGGTCGCAGGTTCGAATCCTGCCAGGCGCGCAAAGAGGTCTTCACGTTTTAATGGGGACCATGTTCACGTTTGGGTCTCATGTTCCGCGTGGCCGACCGCTGTGGGCGGGTTCCCGGGTTGCGGCGGGCCTGGCGGGCGCGTTCTGGGCAGGGCCGGCTGGCCTGGGGTCGGGGGTCGTGCTGGTCAGTGTGGGTGGGTTCGTGGGCAAGGTCATGGTGGTGTGCGTGCGGTGGCCAGCTTGGTGGGGGTCTTGCGGCGCCGGTGGCGGGTGCGGGGCGGGAGGCTGGCTGCGGCGCGGCGGTCGTTGTCGTGCTGGCGGCGTCCCTAGCGGTCAGGATGCGCTGGTTGCGGGCGACCATCAGGCAGGCGAGCCAGAGCGTGAGCGGTGCCAGGCCGATCAGCGAGCCGGGTCCAGCCGCGGGCGATGTTGTTGCTGGCGGGGCTTGGTGGTGGAGAAGGTCCGCTCGGCGCCGGTGCGCCGGGCGTAGGACCGCCGGTGCGCTGCCGATGGGTAGTCGTGCTTCTGGCGGGTCTTGGCGGCAATCTCCGGGGGTACGGTGAGGGCCTGCCGGTCGCAGCGGTCCGGCGGGTGCTCCGGCGGGGTGAGGATCTGCGGCTGTTGCCGGTCGGAGGTCATGGAGGCCGGGCGCAGGGGGCAGCGGATCTTGCCCATGACCGCGGGACGCATCACCCGGTGGTAGCCGTCGGTGTCGTCGGCGGTGATTCTGCCGGGCTTGTGCCGGGCGAGCTCGGCGGCCTGGGTGTCGTGCGCGGCGGTTTCGGCCGGGGTGGGTCGCGGGCCAGCGGGCCGGGCTGGAGCAGGGGGCGGGGTGTCACCGGGTAGTAGAGGTTGCCGTTGGCGATGATGGCGCCGTGGTGGGTGCCCTTGGGGCCGCGGTCGGATGGGTGCAGGTCCTGGATGAGCTGGGCCCCGGCCTGGCGGAGCGGGATGGCCCAGGCCTCGGCGTCGCGGTGGACGTAGCCGGAGTCGGCGAGGATGTCGCCGCGCGGGATGCCGTCGGCGGGCATCCGGGTCAGCACCGGGACCAGGGCGCGGGCCGGGTCGGCGTGGCAGGACGACACGGTCATCCGGCGGGCCAGCTC
>DATIYI010000364.1:0-10561 GCA_035517695.1 Streptosporangiaceae bacterium | reverse complement strand
CGCGGTGGCGGCGAAACTGCCCGGCCACGGCATCAACGACCCTGGCTTCCTGCAGCCGGCCCGGCCGATGTCGGCCATCGGCGGCTGAGCACACCCCTTCACGACCGGGCCGGGCCCGGCCCGTGGCTTGCCATGAGGACTATTCCGATATATCGTTGAGATGTCTAGAAGTAATACCGATGGTTCCGGGAACTGCGATGAGCGTCCCGGGGCCAGCGCGAAGGGAGCAGGCCATGCACGACGAAGAAGCATGGGAAGAGCGCGGCGACCACGAGGGCCGGCGGCACCGGCACGGTGGCCGCGGCCGGACGCGGATGGCGGGCCCGCCCGGGCCCGGCGGCCCGCGCCGGCGCGGCGGATGGGGCCCCGGGTGGGGCCCGGGGCCGGAGATGTGGTTCGGCCGCGCCAAGATGATGCGCGGCCCGCGGGTCAAGCGCGGTGACGTCCGCGCCGCGGCGCTCGCGCTGCTGGCCGAGGGGCCCAGGAACGGCTACCAGATCATCCAGGAGATCGGCGAGCGCAGCGGCGGCGTGTGGCGGCCCAGCCCCGGGTCGGTCTATCCCGCCCTGCAGCAGCTCGAGGACGAGGCGCTGATCCAGGCCGAGACGCCCGAGGGCGGCCGCCGCAGGTACACGCTGACCGCCGAGGGCCAGGCCTACGTGGCGGCGCACCCGGACGAGGTCAGCGCGCCCTGGGACGTGGTGGCGCGCAGCGTCGGCGACGACGCGATCGAGCTGCGGGAGCTGATCGGGCAGGTCGCGATGGCGGCGGTCCAGGTCACGCAGGTCGGCAGCGAAGCCCAGGTGGCTCAGGCGCACAAGATCCTCACCGATGCCCGGCGCAGCCTGTACCGGATCCTCGCCGCCGACGACGAGCCGGCGGAGGACCAGGCCACGTCCTAGCCGGTCAGGGGGGCCCGGCGGTGGGGCTAGGCTCGGAATGGACCTCAGGGAGGCGGTAGGGGTGGCAGTGGCTCCGGATGCGGAGGCAAGCGCGGCGGCGGCCGGCAACGGGCAGGGCCCATCGATGGCGATTACGGTCGCCGGGCTGACCAAGAGCTACGGCGAGATCGAGGCCGTCCGCGGGATCGACTTCGAGGTGCCGACCGGGGAGACGTTCGGTTTCCTCGGTCCCAACGGCGCGGGCAAGTCCACCACCATCAAGATCCTGTGCACGCTGGCCCGTCCCAGCTCGGGGAGCGCCCGGGTGGCCGGTCACGACGTGACCACCGAGCGGGACGCGGTCAGGCGCAGCATCGGGCTGGTGTTCCAGGACACCACGCTCGACAACTACCTCAGCGGCGCGCAGAACCTGCGTTTCCACGCCGAACTCTACGGGGTGCCCACGGCCGCGGTGGCGCCGCGGATGCAGCAGGTCATGGAAATGGTCGGCCTGTGGGACCGGCGGGACAGCCTGGTGATGACCTACTCCGGCGGCATGCAGCGCCGGCTGGAGATCGCCCGCGGCCTGCTGCACGCACCGCGGGTGCTGTTCCTTGACGAGCCCACCGTCGGGCTCGACCCGCAGACGCGCACCTCCATCTGGGAGTACATCAACGAGCTGAAGGCCCGCGAGGACATCACCATCTTCCTCACCACGCACTACATGGACGAGGCCGAGCACTGCGACCGGATCGCCATCATCGACCACGGGAAGATCGTGGCGATCGACACGCCGGAGGCCCTCAAGGCCAGCGTCGGCAAGGACCGGGTGCAGATCCACACCGCGGATGACACGGCAGCGATCGCCGAACTCGCGACGAAGTTCGGCATCGAGGCGGCAGTGCACGAGGGCGCGGTCACCTTCTCGGTGACATCAGGTGAGCACTTCGTGCCCCGGCTGTTCGCTGAACTCACGGTGCCCATCAGCACGGTGAGCATGTCACGGCCGTCGCTGGACGACGTCTTCATGTCCTATACGGGTACTACGATCCGCGACGCGGAGGCATCAGGCACCGATGCTATGCGCCAGATGGCCGTGCGCTGGCGAGGGAGGCGATGACGATGGCGACGCAGACGGCACAGACTGCGGAGGGATCCGCCGCCGAGGCCGCGGTGCTTGCCGAGAAGATCAGAGTTGCGGTGCCAGAACACGGCCTGCGGTCAGACCTGCGAGCCGTATCCATTGTCTGGCGGCGTGAACTCATCAGGTTCCGCACGGACCGCCTGCGGGCAATTACGTCCCTTATTCAGCCGGTGCTTTTCCTGTTCGTACTCGGTACCGGGCTGTCCTCGCTGGCCAGACGCGGGATGCCGCCTGGCGTGGACTTCAGGACGTTCATCTTCCCCGGCGTCGTGGCGATGTCGGTGCTGTTCACGGCCATCTTCTCGGCGGCCTCGATCGTCTGGGACCGTGAGTTCGGGTTCCTGCGCGAGATGCTCGTGGCGCCTGTGAGCAGGTCCGCGATCGTGATCGGCAAGTGCCTCGGCGGTACCACGATTGCGACCTTGCAAGGGATCGTCATTCTGATCCTGTCCGGGCTGGCCCATGTGCCGTACGCACCTGGGCTGATCGTTACCCTGATCGGCGAAATGCTGCTGCTGTCGTTCACCCTGACGGCGTTCGGGGTGATGATGGCGGCACGGATCAAGCAGTTTCAGGCGTTCATGGCGCTCACCCAGATGCTCGTGCTGCCGCTGTTCTTCTTGTCCGGTGCGCTGTACCCGCTGAACGGGCTGCCGGCCTGGCTGACGGTCCTCACCAGGATCGACCCCCTCACCTATGTCGTGGGCCCGATGCGGCGCGCTGTCTTCACCCATCTGAACATCAGCCCGCTCGCCGAGCATGCGCTCTCGCCCGGCATCACCTGGGCAGGCTGGGTTGTTCCGCTCTGGCTCTCGCTGGGCATTGTGGCCGCCATGGGGCTCGGGATGATGGGTGTGGCGATCGCTGAGTTCCGCCAGACCGAGTAACCGCCAACAACGCAGGATCTTCTTGCGAAGCCGACCCGGGGGGGTCGCCCCCGGGTCGGCGCGAAGGCACGGGGAAGTTGGCCCGCCCGGGCTGCGAGCGTGAGGATGCGGCGGGGGGCTCCGGGGGGTCGGCGCGAAGGCACGGCAAAGTTGGCCCATCGGGCCTGCGAGCACGAAAATAGAAGCGGGCCGGGCGGCTACGGGGGCAAACCACCCGGCCCGCAATCATCGGCGTCCCGACGGGGGCCCGGAACGCCGGCACCGATGCTCCGACGGGGGACCAGAGCACCGGAATAATGCTACACCGAACCCCCCCCTTGTACGTCAAGACCCGTTTGAGGCCGATCCGCGAGGGCATCTGCTCATCGCACCGTCACTCTCAGGCTCTGGCAAGTCTACGACTTAATGACTCTCCCGAGATCGGTCCTAGGAGCGAGTATCAGCTTGCTCACCGGATACAAAGGCTTGGCCTTCGCGCCCGTTTGGATCGCCTTGCCATGCGATGCTCCATGCGGCCCCGGCTCCTGGGGCGCGCTCATTCCCGTGGCGCGCGGTACGGGATGCACCATCTCCTGGGGTGCCGTTGCCCGGGGCGCCGCCGTGTGGGACGCCGTTGCCATTGGTACCGTCGCGAACGCTGCCGTCGGCACGGGTGCGGCCGTCCGCGGCGCTCCCTGGACCTGCCGGCGCCGGAAGGTCTGGCGCTCGACCGTCTGGCGCCGCAAGTGGCCCACCAGTGGCATCCGTGCGCTCTGGCAGGTTGGGCTCGAATGGCTCAAACGCCGAGGCATTGTCAGGCTCGCGTCCGCCGTTGGCGAACACAACCGCGAAGTAGGGCACGACCAGTGCTATGGCCGCCGCGATGAACCTCCAGATGCCGTGGAACAGGAATACCGCAAGCAGGAACGCGACGACACGGACCCCCATCGAGATCAGGTAGCGCCGCTGCCGGTAGGAAATATCTTCCGACATGGAACGCCGGGCGTCGGTGACCGTGTATTCACCGCGTCTGCGCCGGTTGGGCAGGACAAACTTCACGGATCCACGCTATGCCAGGTCCTGCCCTGTGGAAACTGCGCATGCCCAGGAGCAAGATTGTCCGCGCCACCATGCCGCGTGCCGGCTGCGCGGAAGATCAACGACGCTAGGGAGGAAGCATGACCGACCGGACGTACAGGGTGACCGAGATCGTTGGTACCTCACCCGAAAGCATTGAGCAGGCGGTGAACAACGCCCTGAGCCGCGCAAGCCAGACCATCAGGCATCTCGACTGGTTCGAGGTGACCGAGATCCGGGGCCTGATAGAGGACCATGATGTGGCCCATTACCAGGTCGGACTGAAGGTGGGATTCCGCCTCGAGGACGCGTGAACCGCTAGCGGGCGTGCTCATGATCGTGGTGCTTTCCCGCGCACACAACGGGAAAGCACCACGATCATGATTGCGCGGGGGCATGTCTTAGCTCGCCTTGCTCACTGAGGACATGTTGAATCCTTCGATCCGCACCGGCGGCGCCGCGACCCTGGCAAAGTCGTCGCCCCACTCGCGGGGCAGGCACGGCCTCGTCCGGCCCACCTCAGCCAGGCGATCGAGCATGCCGACCGGGGATTCGTTGAACCTGAAGTTGTTGACCGCCCCGGTCACCTCGCCGTTCTCCACCAGGTAGAGCCCGTCCCTGGTGAGCCCGGTGACAAGCAGCGTCTGCGGATCGACCCCGCGGATGTACCATAGGCAGTTGACGAGCAGGCCGTTACCCGTATTGGCGATCATCTCGTCGAGCGTTGGGCGAGCGCCGCCCGCGGCGGCCTCGAAAACCAGGTTGTCGATGGCCGGTGTGACCGGCAGGCCTGTCAGTTCCGCGGAGTGCCGCGTCTGTATCAGCGCGTTCAGGTTGCCATCCTTGATCCAGTCCGTGGGCGTGAGGGCGAGCCCGTTGTCGAAGCCTGAGCAGTTGCGCGATGACGCGCGGGCGATCACGAACGCCGCGCAGTCGATCCCGTGCGCATCCGGGTCGCTGCGCAGCGTCACGGGCAGGGCGGCGAGCCGTTCACCAACTCTGGTGCCGCCGCCAGGCTTGCTGAACACGGTCCTGCCGTCGAGTGCGTCCTTCGCGCCTGCCGATTGGTAAGCGCAAATGAGAAGGTCCGCGACGGCGGCGGGGCTGAGCAGCGTCTCGTACCTGTTTGCCGGGAGCGACACGCGGCGTTTCGCCCAGTCGAGGCGTTGCGCGAGCCCGGCGTCAAGGCCGACGATGTCCACGTCGCTGAAGTCGCGGGTACCCGTTCCCGCCCACGCGGAGCGCTCGAGGTCGGCAGATTTGGCGTTAAGTTCCAGTCGGCCGGTCGGCTGGTCGTGGCGGAGCCTGAGGCCGCTGGAGGTGCCGAGGAACGTGCAGGTCAGCTCGTGTTGAGCGAAGCCATACAGCTTTCTGCCGCTCGCCTGCGCCGCCGCGAATGCATCTCCGAGGGCTGCGGCGAAATCGGTGAAGACGCCGATCTCGGTCTCGGCAACCGGCCCACCCCATTCCCCTGACGGCTGCCGCGCGGACGGTTGTATCAGCGGCTGCGCGTCTGCTGCGATGGAACTCTCCCTTGCCGCCGCCTCGGCGGCCCGCACAACGTCCGTGAGCTGGTCGTCGCGGACCCCGGCTCTGGACACCACGCCGGTGGCCGCGCCGGCGGCGCGGTGCTCAATCGCCATCACGGTCAGCCTGCGTGACCGCGCGACCCCGTTCGTGGTCAGCGTGTTACCCGCCCAGCGAAGGTTTGCGTCGCTGGTCTCGTCGGCGATCACGACGCAGTCTGCGGTGCGGGCCGCCGCCAGCGCCCGCTCCACCGTCTCCTGTGGGGTCATCGTGCTTCTTCCAGCGTGTTCAGGATCCGGACGCCACGCATCACGACGGATGGGCAGCCGTGACTGACCGGGGCAACCTGGCTTGGCTGGCCCTTGCCGCAGTCGAACGCGCCGCACAGCAGGTAAGTGTCGGGCCCGCCGACCGCTTCCAGGCTGTTCCAGAAGTCTGTGGTGGTGGCCTGATACGCGACATCACGGAGCTGGCCGGCGAGCGAGCCGTTCTCGATCTTGTAGAAACGCTGGCCGGTGAACTGGAAGTTGTACCGCTGCATGTCGATGGACCAGCTATTGTTGCCGACGACGTAGATGCCGCGCGTTACGCCCGCGATCAGGGCCTCCGTCGCTGGGCCTGCCGGGTCGGCGTGCAGTGAGACGTTGGCCATTCGCTGTAGCGGCATGTGCGACGGTGAGTCAGCGAAGGCGCATCCGTTGGAGCGCCCGAGGTCGTTCATCCTCGCCATTCGGCGATCAAGCTGGTAACCAGTGAAGACACCGCCTGAAATGATGTCCCACCGTTGGCCGGCGACACCCTCATCATCAAACCCGACCGTGGCGAGCCCGTGCGGGGCGGTGCGGTCGCCGGAGACATTCATGACTGGCGACCCGTACTGCAGGGTCCCGAGCTTGTCCGGGGTGGCGAACGATGTGCCGGCGTAGGCGGCCTCGTAGCCGAGAGCCCGATCCAGTTCGGTGGCGTGCCCGATCGACTCGTGGATGGCGAGCCACAGGTTCGACGGGTGAATCACGAGATCGTAGTTGCCGGCCTCGACAGAAGGGGCGGCGAGCTTCGCGGCGAGCAGTTCAGGCAGTTCAGCCAGTTCGGCCGCGAAGTCCCAGTCGGCGCCGGTCAGGTACTCATATCCGCGACCGGCGGGCGGCGCGATGGTCCGCATCGTGTCGAATTTGCCCGCCTGTCCGTCGATCGCGACCGCGGTGACGACGGGATGCAACCTGACCCGCTGCTGCGTCGCTGTGGTAACGCCATCGGAGTAGAACTTGCACTCCTTGACCTGATGCAAGGAAATGTCGACGTGATCGATCCGTGGGTCCGCGAGGAGCCCGCCGCCCCATTCGCGCAACAGCCTGAGCTTGTCGGCGACGCCGATCTCGAATGGGTCCCGCAGATACGAGGAGATCCAGGTCACCTCGCCGTGCGGCGGCTCGTCCGCCAGTTCTATCCGCTCCCTGTTAATCGCGGCCGATATCTTCGCGACGTCGACCGCCTGCTGCGCGGCCCGCGCGGCCGCCTCGGGAGTGAGGTCGGCAGCTGCGGCGAAACCCCATGTGCCGTCGCAGATGACGCGCACGGCGAGGCCAAGCTCGTCGCCGTCGACCAGGGTCTCGAGGTTGTTGTCTGACAGGGCGAGGTATTGCCCGCGGATCCGTTCCAGCCGGAAGTCGGCATGCTCCGCGCCCAGGCCGCGGGCCCGCTGCAGCGCTGCGTCGGCCAGGTTGCGCAGTGGTAGCGCGGTGAAGTCAGGATCAATCGCGGGTTCGCCCGGCGGCGCGGGGTTGCGGTGCGTTGGGTTCCTCGGGGTGCCACCCGGCGGGCGCGGCAGCCCCCCGGATTGCGTCGCATCCCTTTGCGAGCCGGTATCAGCCACGACAGGAAACCTACCTGACATGCGCGGCGGGCCCGTCGGCCGGTAATCTCCCCACGATAATCGGGTCCAGTGGGAGGCGAATGAGATGAGCCGGTCCGTCCTCGTCATCGGTGGGAATCGCGGAATCGGCCTCGCCATCGCGCGGCGCTTCGCGGCGGCCGGTGACGCGGTGACCGTGACGTCGAGATCCGGCGACACCGGGGCAGGGGCTGACGGGCTGCCCGTTGTCCGCTGCGACGTCACAGATAGCGCCGCTGTGGACACGGCCTTCACCGCGGTAGAGGAGGCACAGGGCCCAGTCGAGGTGCTCGTCGCCAACGCGGGCATCAACCGTGACAACCTGCTCGTGCTGATGAGCGAGGATGATTTCCTCGGGGTGCTTGACACCAACCTGACCGGGGCCTTCCGCGTGGTCAAACGTGCGGCGCGACCGATGATCAGGATGCGCCGTGGCCGCATCATCCTGATCTCGTCGGTGGTCGGCCTGCTAGGTTCTGGCGGGCAGGCCAACTACGCGGCGTCCAAAGCCGGCCTGGTGGGTCTGGCGCGGTCGCTCACCAGGGAGCTAGGTTCGCGGAATATCACGGTAAATGTTGTCGCCCCTGGATTCGTGCAGACCGATATGACCGCGGCGCTGCCCGAAGAAAGAAAGGCCGGGATCTTGAAGAACATTCCTCTCGGGCGGTATGCGGCACCCGATGAGGTGGCCGGCGTGGTTGAATTCCTGGCCGGCGACGCGGCCGGCTACATCACTGGCGCGGTCATCCCGGTGGACGGCGGCCTGGGGATGGGTCACTGATGGGCATCCTCGAGGGAAAGCGAATCCTGATCACGGGCGTTCTGACCGACTCCTCGATCGCATTTCATGTCGCACGCATCGCGCAACTTGAGGGCGCCACCGTGGTGCTCACCGGTTTCGGCCGCATGAGCCTGGTGGAGCGGATCGCCAGGCGGCTGCCGCAGCCGCCGCCCATTGTCGAACTCGATGTGACGAACGGCGAACAGCTCGCGTCGCTCTCCGAGCGTGTAGCCGCGCACGTGGACGGCCTCGACGGCCTCGTGCACGCGGTCGCGTTCGCGCCCCAGGACGCACTCGGCGGTAACTTCCTCAACACGGCGTGGGAGGACGTCGCGACCGCGGTGCACGTGTCGGCCTTTTCCTTGAAGTCGCTTGCCGTGGCGGCGCTGCCGCTGATGAGTGGCCGGGTAAGCGACGAGGACTCTCATGGCTCTGGTGGCTCAAGCGCGCCGCCCGACGTGGCGGGCGGGGGCTCGATCGTGGGCCTCGATTTCGACGCGACCCGCGCCTGGCCGTCATACGACTGGATGGGTGTGGCAAAGGCCGCGCTCGAGTCGTGTGCGAGGTATCTGGCCAGGGACCTGGGACAGAAGGACATCCGGGTGAATCTGGTGGCGGCCGGGCCGATCCGCACAATGGCGGCGGGCAGCATCCCCGGTTTCGGTCAGTTCGAGCAACTGTGGAGTGAGCGGGCGCCGCTCGGCTGGGACATCACGAATCCGGAGCCTGCCGCGCGCGCGTGCACGGCGCTGCTTTCCGATTGGTTCCCTGCCACGACCGGTGAGATCGTGCACGTTGACGGCGGCGCCCATGCAATGGGTGGCTAGCGGACGGGCTGGCGCGCCGTCTGCGGCGCGGCTCGCGCGACCTGCCGCCAGGCCCGCCCGACCTGCGGCGCGCGCCGCCCGACCTGCCGCGCGGCGAATCGGAGGTTCGAGGGTCTGATGCCAAACATTCCGCGCTACCCGGGTGGCGGCGGGCAGGTTGATCGACCAGCGGGCGAACCCGCGCCCCCGTCGATCCAGAACGCAGTGAAGCTGATGTACGCGGGTGCGGCCGTAAGTGTCGTCGGTCTCGTCATCGGCCTGGCCACATCCGGCGGCCTGAAGGGTGAGATCAAGAAGGCGAATCCAAAGCTTACCGCCGTCCAGGTGAGCCATGGTGCCACGTTGATCTTGATCACGACCGTCGTCACCGGCCTTATCGGCGCTGGCCTCTGGCTATGGATGGCATGGGCCAACAAGCGCGGGAAGGCGTGGGCGCGGATTCTGGCGAGCGTGTTCTTCGGGATCTCGACGCTCAATGCCTTGGCGAGCTTCGCCCAGCCCGGCGACCTGCTCAACAAGGTCCTTACGGTCGTAGTGTGGCTCATCGGCCTCGGAGCGATCATTCTGCTCTGGCGCCCGGATGCTAGCGCCTACTACAAGGCGCCCGCGCAGCCGGGCTAGCGCAAGAGCCAGCGCCACCTGGCGGGCTCCAAGGCCGCTGTGGCACGCCTGGCGCTGGGTACGCCGGGCGTTGGGCAATCGGCGCTCGTGATTTGTAACGCAGCAGCTGTTGGACAATTCGCGCCAGGCAGCGAGAAGGCCCGCCGCCGCGGCCAGCGGCGCGAGGACTTCGTGCTGGAGACGGCGTTCTGGGAGGCCGGCGCCGTGCGACTGCTTCTGGCTGCTCAACGGCCGCACCCGCGGGCCGGTCTTTTCCTCGCCCATACCCATCGCGATCCCGGGCCCGGCAAGGTCCTCGAGCCACGCGACGTCTGCCCCGACACCTGCCCCGACACCCATCTCGCTCGGCTCCTACGGCCAGGCCCGCGCCCCGCTGGACAGGCACACGGGTGTCGGCGGGGTGGCGGACACGGGCTGGGACCTGCACGAGTGCCGGCACTTTGGGCTGACTCACCTCGGCGAGGCCGGGGCGAGCCTGCCGATGCTCATGGCCAAGTCGCGGCACAAGAAGCCGGAGAACGTCCCCGCAACCCCGATGTCACGCTGACAGCCGATGCCGTCGCCGCCCCGTCCGGCAAGCCGGTTTTGCTCGCTTGTATCCCTCGGCCGAGGCGATCGACGAGGTGACCAGCCTGCTCGCGCCCGGCGGCAGTGGGCGGCGAAGGGCGCGCGGGCCGCTTGCGGTCACTGGCCGGCGGGGACTGCAGCAACTCCGCCGCGCGGCGCAGCGCGGCGGCCAGGCCGTACCGCGCCCGACGATCGAGACGGCCGTCTATCCGTGGTCTGGACTTGGTTGGGCAGTGTCGTTTGAGGTTGTTTCGGGTTTGGTGTGGAGGACTTCGCGGGCCTGCTCGGCGGCGCGGGTGATGCTTTCGCTGATGAAGTCGAGGAAGCGGGCGATGTTCTCCAGGCGGGTGGCGGCGGAGGTGTGGGGGCCGAGGATGGC
>DATIYI010000363.1:0-4634 GCA_035517695.1 Streptosporangiaceae bacterium | reverse complement strand
AACGTCAAACCCGCCTACGATGCTCATGGGACCTCCTCGAGCTCCAACCCAATTGGGACAAGGGACCTTCTCCCTAAGCCCGTATGTCGTAGATGCTTCTACGACTGACGCCGAGGAGGTCCCCCTCATATCGCATCTTTGACCCACTCGCACGCCTCGGCCAGGGCCTGAAGTTTCTCAACGGCTCGCCAGTACCGCATGACCCCATGATGGCGCGGCTGGCTACCCTGAGACGACACAATCTCAAGGAGCCCAGGTGATGGCCGGCAGCCTCGAACGCCGGGTCGCGGCCGCGGCGAATGCTGCGCTGGACCGCAACCGCTTCGTCGCACCGATCGACGTGCTGACCGCACTTGGCTGGCTCCAGGCGGAACACGCCGAAGCCTGGAGGCGCGGACGTGTCCCCTATCTTGAGCGAACCACTGTGGCAAGCCTCGGTAAGCTGAGCAGAGCCCTGCGCATCCTGCGGCGCTGGGCGGAACTGGGCGGGCTCCAGCCACGCGAGACGGTCTACGTGTCATGGACCAAAAGCCGCCACCGGCTACGCTTCACCGAAACTGGCGACGAGAGCCTGGAGCGCGCCTACCGTACGCACTGGATCTCACCCGAACTGGTGGCAGCCAAGGAACGGCGACAAACCGGCAGAGACCTCGGCAAGATGACACACTGGCCCTACCTCATATCCGTCCAGGTCGATCACTACCAGGCCGAACGGGCCGGTGACGGCCCCGATGTTGTAGCCGCCGCGCGCCCAGCAGCCGCGGATGCGCTGTGGGTCGGTGGTGGCCGTGTTCCCAGGGCGTTGGACCGGGCCAGCCGGGTGATCTCGATCCCGAAGATCGCCCCGACACCGCCGCTGCAGACCCTGGTGACCAGCTCGGTGAGCCCCTCCCGGGCCAACCCCCCACTTGCCGGAGATCCCCAGGTCTGTGTCGATCACCTCGATCGACGTGCGCGCCCAGCCCAGTCCGGGCCTTGCCCGCCATGCCGTACTGGCTCCGGGTCGACTCGGTGTGCTCGCGGACCTGGGCCGCGCACGGCCAGTTAGCCGAAGACCACCGCCGAGCCGACCAGGATCAGGAGCGATTGCGCAGGGGGGAAGGTGCCCTGCATCGAGTCTGTCGTGCCCTAGATGTATTGCCAGGTGCAGCCCTCGCTATGCTCATGGTGATGAGTGCACGGTGCGAATCGGGTACCGGCCTTCACATGGTCTTGGACATCGTGGTGCCGGGTGCATTCGACGGTCCCGTCGCGAGGAACGATCTGGCCTGGCTTGTAGGTCTCGGTCGCCGGCGCGCGCTCGGCACGGCCAGGCATCAGCGGCGCCGTCGCCTTCAGCAGGTCCTCGGCGAACTTCCGCTGGCTAGCAAGCAGCTGCTCGGCGAAGTCGTAAACCCTGGCCAAGGCGTCCCCTGGCTCCGCTTTCAGCAGGTCCTCGGCGAACTTCCGCTGGCTAGCAAGCAGCTGCTCGGCGAAGTCGTAAGCGCGGGCCACGGCGTCTTCTGGCTCGGGCAGCTTGTCCGCGAAGGGCACACTGATGGACGGCAGCTTGGGAAGATTGTCCGTGAGCGGCTCATAAACGGACGCCAGCTTCGGACTGACTGTCCTGCTGACGGTTTCGGCCAAGGCCCTGATCACGGCGATCACGGCCTCCTGGCTCTTACGGGTGACGCCCAGGAACTCTTCCTGGGCGGAGGTGCTAGCCATTGTCTTGGCCTCCTTGTCAGCTTCTATTGAAGATCTCCTATATGCGGCTTATGTCCTTGCCGCAGGCATACCCAACTCCGTCTACCTGCTAGCCGGCACACCGGAAATACTTCAACCGCAGCCGGTCGCGTCAGCGGAGAACAACCGCGTCGCCGCGGCCCGCGGCTGCGGCGCAGCCGGGTGCAGGCTTCCCTTCCAGCCGTGCCCGCTGCGTGTCCGATCGAACGTAAGCACATGTCCTGACAGTCACTCACGGGCCGTAGGTAGCCACGCTGAGCTGGGTTTCAGCTGCACGGCGACATGGCAGTCGAGGGTGCCTACGGCACGGCGGCGGTCCCGTTGGTCCTCCAAGGGGCCGCTCGCCAGGCAGCGCGCCCGCAGCTCGAAGAACCCGCGCGGCCGCCGCGGGCCGACCGCGTCGAGGGGGCGATCACGGGCGGGACCGGCTCGGGCACCGAGGCGCGCGAGGCCGCCACGGAGCGCGCGGTCCTGCGGATGGTCGCCCTCGGCGTCCCCGCCGCCCAGGGCGGCGCGGTTCGGGTACGCCCGCAGCTGCCTGCTCAGCGCGTTCGCGGAGTGGCGCGGCGCGGCCTTTAGGGTGCGTCCCATGCCGGACGCCCCGCCCCGCCCCGCGCCGTTCACCCCGCAGACCGCCCCTGCGGCGCTCGAGGACCTCCGCGCGCGGCTGCCCGCGACTCGCTGGCCGGACACGCCCGACGAGGCCGTCGCCGCTGGGCCGAGCTCATGGGCCTCCTCGGCTCCGGGCGTGGAGCGACTGCGACGGCGACGTCGAGCGGCGCTTCACGAAGGACGAGATCCTCACGAACGTCACGCTCTACTGGCTCACGGGAACGTCGTGCGCGTGACCGAGCCCGCGCGCGGCGGGCACTTCGCGCCGTTCGAGGAGCCCGAGCTCTACGCGGAGGAGCTGCGCGCGTTCTTCCGCCCCTACCGGGCGGCGGCGACGGACTGAGGGCGCCGCCACCCGCGGGTGCGGCTGGCAGGTCCCGCACACGCAGGTCCCCGCCTCGCCCGGCTCGGGGCGAGCGCGAGACGAGTCGCATTGTCGTTGTCGGGCTGTCCTCCAATGCCATGGACTTGAATGTGATCAGCCTTCCCAAGAAGCGGATGCCGGGCAGCCGAAAGACGGCAGGAAAGCGGGGCCGAAGGACCGGGACCTCCTCCCGGGTGGCCTGCGTATAACTGGCCCGGATGCCGGGTCTTGCTACCCGGGCTCGCAAGAGCGCTGACGTGGGCAGGTGAGCCTTGGAGACGAAGCGAGCGCGAATGCCGGAACCGAAGGGCACGTTAGACACCCGGTGAACGGACCGGAGGGCCTGCCCCTATTCGACAATGACGCCTGGGAACGTATGGACTGGCGGCACCATGAGGAGCAGGTACGGCCGCTGCGCGGCAGGATCTTCCAGGCGGAGGGGGCACTGGCCACGGGCCAGGAGCTTGCAGAAGGTGTGCGCCGCGCGGGGTCCAGCGCATCTGCTGTTTCTTTAGCATGCGCTTGCTGATGACCTGGTTGACGGCGGACTCGGTGAACGCGGTGGAGATGGCCTCACCCGCGCGGTGGCGTTCCCCGTAGTTGGGATCCGCCGGGCGTTGGCGCGGATGTAACTGTCGACTCGCGGACCGCCTTGAGCAGCCGGGCCTGCTCCGGGTAGGGCTCGGTGATGTCGAGATCGAAGATCAGGTCGAAGTGGTTCCGCCGTGGTCTCATACGGCATCACCGCCAGCCTCCTGGGCGAGCTGCTGCCGCTGGGACGGCACCTGCACGGGACTCGGCGAGGAACAGCCCAGCCTCATCGACACCTACCAGCGCGACCGCGAGAAACTACCCTGCCCGCATGGGGTGGGTGGTGCATGGCCTGCTGCTGGCGGCGCTGATTGCGGGCCTATTCGGTCTGCTGCCACGGCTCGGCGGCCTGACGCGCGACGCCGCCGCGCTGCGGCATGCCCGCCTAGGGACCGCCTAGGGAAGGTCGGCGACGAGGAGACCGCCGACCGGATCGCAGGGCTAACTGGGCTTTACCCGCCAGTACTGCGCGGCCGTGCGACAAGGCTCAGCGGAAGGACTAGAGATCGGCTTCGGCGACGGCCGCGGCCAGCCAGCGAGCGGGCGCACCGCAGTGAAAAGGCCCAGGCCTGTGGCCGGCGGAGGATGGCAGGTGCCGTGCGACAGGTGCCACGTGGCCTCGGCAAAGGTCGAGGTGATCACTCGCGCGGGCTCGGTCTGCTTGTGCTCCTGCCATCACAAGGGGCACCGCAGCGCAATCCCGGCACCGTACCAGGTCCGGGCCGGCCTCTCGCTGGGCCCGTGATCGGACGGCGGTTGGCCCCATAAGCTCAGATCTGTATGACGAGAGCCGACGTCGCCTTTACTGCCGTGCGGTTGCGGTGTGGACTGGTTTGTGAGTGGCAAGTTCGCCGTCTGGCCCGCCCCTGGGGCAGGCTGCGTTGAACCATCCGTCGGATGACCCGAGATTAAGGAGATGTTGTGGCAGACAAGAAGCCCATGGTGGTCTACGCCGCAGGTTACGAGAGCCTCTCGTCCGCTGAGGCAGACCTGGATGCCATCGAGCAGCTGCACAAGGACAAGGTGATCGGCGAGGTCGACGCGGCGGTGATCGACAAGGAGAACGGCAAACCCCACGTTGCCAAACGGCTGGATCGCCCGCGCGTCCGTGTCATCCCTGAATGGTTCGGCGGCGGGACCCTGCCGCGCAAGGAGCTTCACGAGATGGCCGAGCACCTCACCGCCAGCCAGGCAGGGCTGATCGCGGTGGGCGAGCCGACGATCGAAGAGGCGCTCGACAAGGCGCTGACGAAAGCCGACAAGGTAGTGAAGCGCAACGTGGATGCCACGACCGACGAAATCACCAGCGAGCTGCAGGCAGCGCTCAAGAGCTAGGGACCGG
>DATIYI010000362.1:0-4181 GCA_035517695.1 Streptosporangiaceae bacterium | reverse complement strand
GCAGTTCCACCCTCCGGCCTACCAGGGCGGGATCCACGGCATAGGAGTTCCCCTCCAGCGGGACGGTCGCC
The DNA here is from genome assembly GCA_035517695.1 of Streptosporangiaceae bacterium. Lineage (GTDB taxonomy): Bacteria > Actinomycetota > Actinomycetes > Streptosporangiales > Streptosporangiaceae > DATFVJ01. The sequence continues at coordinate 4,110 of DATIYI010000362.1, read as the reverse complement.
ACCCGGGTGACCCGGCGGGTGACAGACCAGCGGAACGCGTCGGCCAGCAGCGCGGGCGGGGCCTGCCGGTGCGGGCCGCCGGCGGTGAACCGGTCGATCGGCGGCTGGCCGGTCTCGGCGTGGATGCGCCGGTTGGCGACCTGCTCAGCCCAGGCGGCGAACCAGTCGTTGAGCTGGTCCAGCGACTCGATACCCTGGTGCATCGCCTCGGCCAGGAACGCCTCGCGGATATACCGGTTGGCTCTTTCCTGCTTCCCCCGCCCTTGCGGCGAGTAGGGCTTACTGTGGACCAGGCGAATGCCCAGCACCGCGCACGTGCGCGCCAGCCACGCGTTCGCGAACGGCGCCCCGTTATCGGTATTAAGCCGAATTCGGCTTAATGCGGATTATGCCGAGGTTGACGTTAAGCCGGAGAACGTGAATCCGGCCTGCTCAGGCCGTGCGAGCGATGGGTTCTCCGGCTTAACGCCGCTGGCTAGCGGAGGCTGTAGAGGGCCTGGACCTGGTCGTGGGTGAGCGGTTCGGTAACGGTAGCGCTGATTGCCGGGGTGGCTTTGGCGATGGCCTGGCGCATCATGTCCAGGGTGGCGAAGGCATAGAAAGCGGATGTTGTCGATTCGTTCTCGTGTCCGAGCAGGCGCATGATGACCGGGAGCGGGATGCCTTGCTGGTATAGGTCCATGGCCTTGGTCTTGCGCAGGAGGTGGCAGTGGATCTTGCCGGGGATGGACGGGCAGTCCTGCCGCGCGGTGTCGGCGGCCTGGGTGAGCACGCCGGCGACGGTGTCGGCGGACAGCTGGGCGGGCTGCCCGTCGCGCCGGCTGTAGAACAGCGGCCGGGTGGCTGGCTGCTGCGCGTCTCCGGGGTGGAACTCCTCGAGGTAGACGCGCAGGTGCGCGATGGTCTTGCCGGTCAGGGGGACGACGCGGGTCTTGTTCCTCTTACCCGTGAGGGTGACGTGGCCGGGCTCGGTCAGGTGCAGGTCGCCGAGCCTCAGCGCGGTGATCTCCGATACCCGCGCCGCGGACTCGTAGAGCATGATGAGCAGCATCCGGTTGCGGCGCGATTTGGCGGTCCCGCCGCCGTATGCGGCCAGGACCGCGCGCAGCTGATCTGGGGTGAGGTAGGTGATCGGCTTGCGCGGCTGGGCAGCGGTCTTGAGCGCCTGGGCGGCCTGGCTGAGCGCGACCAGTGTGAGGTCTTCTTGCGCAGCGTAGGCCAGGAACGACTTGACCGCCGACAGGCGCAGCGCGACCGTCGCTGGCGCGTACTGCTGCGTGCTGGTCATCCACGCCAGCCAGGCTTTGAGCCGCGGCCGGTCGAAGTGATCAAAGCGCAGATGCTCGCGGCCGGCGTGCTCGGCCGCCGCAAGGTACTCGAGGTAGCTTTCCAGGCTGATCCGGTAGGCCTCGACCGTCTTGGGTGACAGGGCCCGCACCGCGGGCAGGTAGTGGTGCAGGTAATCGCGGGCGCAGCCGAACAGGTCCGGGTTTCCGGTGACCGGGTCGCGTCTCATTCGCCCCACCCGACCTCGGGCAGAAGGTCCTGGCTGGCGGCGGTGATGTCGTCGTAGGCGGCCAGGAAGTCCGGCGCGGTATGAATGTAGTAATACGTGCTGGCGAATGATGAGTGGCCCATGTAAGCCGACAGGTAGGGCAGCATCGCGTTGATGTCTTTGCCCTGGATCCGCCACCGCTCGATGCACGCATAGGCGAAGTGGTGACGCAGCGAATACGGCACCGGCTGTCTGCCGTTCACAGGCCGGGCCAGGCCGGCCTGATCCCAGATCCGGGCAAACATCTTTCCCGTCGTTGTCGCATCGACCTGGCTGCCCGTGACGGAGACGAAGAAGTGCGAGCGGCCGGGGAACCGGGCGCGCGATTGGGTGTCGCACGCGTCGAGGACCTGCATGACATCGGGCGTGACCGGGAGCCGGCGGCTGCGGTTGCCCTTGGACCAGATGATGCCGATGTGCTCGCGGCCGAAGTCCACCTCCGCGGCGCGCAGCCTGCGCACCTCGCACGTCCGCAGCCCGCACGAGTGCATCAGCGTGAAGAACGCCGCCGCCTGCCACCGCCACGGCGAGGCGATCTGCAGTGCCGTTGCGGCGCCGAAGAACGCGTCGATGTCCCAGCGGCTGAGCAGGAATGGCTGCGGCCGGCAGATCGGGGCCTTCCACCGGCCGGTCAGGACATAGGCATCAGCGTGGCCGGTGGCCTGCTGCCACCGGCCGAAGTCACGGATGTAGGACATCCACGCCCGGGAACGGCCTGAGCTTTCCAGCTGAGCGGCTACCCAGCCCTCGACGGTGTCCTGGTCGGCCACGGCCCGGCCGTGCTCAGTGCACCAGATGTCGAACTTCCGCAGGTAGCACGCGCGCGCGGCGGTGTCGCGGCCTCCCATGTCCGTCTTGAAGGCCAGGTAAGCGTCCAGGTCGCCGGCGAGGGCGCTGGCGAAGCCGTGGCCGCTCACCGCAGTGCTCCGGCCGGAACCGGCAGCACGCACTGCAGCATGCGCTCGCGGTCAGTGCTCATGTAGTCACCGGAGGAGTCTTCACTGGCGTGGCCCAGGACCGCGGAGATCGTCGGCAGCGGAACGCCGGCGCGCAGCAGCCCGGTCGCGGTGCTGTGCCGCAGGAACCGGGTCCCGGCGCTGGCATCGGCCATGCCCGCCGCGCGGAACGTCCTGGTGATCACCGTGTGCACCGACGCATGATCGGCCAGCCGGGTGTGCGGTGCGGGCACGCGGACGAAGACATGCTCATCAGCGGTGGCGGGCCGCTCGCGCAGAACATAATCAGCGAGCTTGCCCAGCACCAGCGGCGGCAGCGGCAGCGTCAGCGGGTTGCCGGTCTTTTGCTGCACGATGCTGATCGTGGCGCCCCGCCAGTCCACATCAGCCAGCCGCAAGCCGATGATGTCGCAGGCCCGCAGCCCGGTGACCAAGGCGAGCAGCGTGATCGCCGCGTTCCGTTCGCTGACCTGTCCCGACGTGCACGCCGCGACCACCATGCCCTGCTCAGCGCCGCCGAGCACCTCGATGACCGGGCGTGATCGCCGGTACCTGGCCAGGTTCACCGCGGCGACCAGATCGGGCCGGCCGGTGAACTTCAGGAACGGCCGGAAGTACGACGCAGCCCGTGCCATCGACGAGTTCGCCCACCGGCCACGCAGCGACGCCAGGAACGCCAGCACGCTGCCGCCGTCCGCGCCGGCCAGGTCGCTGACGCCGCGCTGCTCCAAGAACACCAGGTAACCGCGAGCCATCCGGCCGTAGGACCCGCGGGTCTCGCCCGCCAGCCCCCGGCCGGTCATGTCCGATTCCCACGCTGCGGCCAGCGCCGCCATCGCGGGCTGCGCAGGCCGCGGCCCGCCGCCGCCGCGGCCGCGGACCGACAGGTCCACGGTACCGGTAGCCGCATAAGAATCGAACAGATCGACAATCCGCCGGTAGGTGGCCCGGCGCTGCGCGCTGAACCGGCACGTGCGCGGGCTGACAGTCCTCGACGCAAACTCCGCGCCCAGTTCCGGGCTGTAACCGGCGTCCCGCCCGGCGGCGTACCGGGCAAGTACCCCGATCACCCGCTCATTCAGCACGACCGTCGACTCCGCATAGCCCGACGCCCGCATCTGCGCGACCACCGCCGAGCCGATCCCTGCCACCGTCATATCCATTGCCGTCTCCTTCCAGGACGCAAAAGGGATACGACGCACGGTAGTTGCGAACGTTAAGCCGGGAAATCACTCAGAACGACGGCCTGAGCAGGCCGGATTCACGTTCTCCGGCTTAACGTCAACCTCGGCATAATCAACGTAAGCCGTGCCCGGCAGGCCCCGGGCCGCGACCGCGCGCTTGAACGCCACGGCCAGGTGCAGCGAGTCCTCGCTCCACCCCCACCGGTACCCGGTGATGAACCGGGAATGGTCGTCCAGGAACGCGACCAGGTAGGTCTTCTTCCCCCCGATCAGGGGGCCGTGCAGGACGTCGCCGGTCCACAGCACGTTCGGCGCCCCGGCCTCGAACCGGCCGAACACTACGGCCCCGCGCGGGGTGGTCAGGTCCTCGCGCGCGAAATGCCGCTGCAGCGTCCGCTCCGACGGCGCGTCCCCC
>DATIYI010000361.1:0-5736 GCA_035517695.1 Streptosporangiaceae bacterium | reverse complement strand
GGGCTCGATGGCGAGCATCTGGCTGGCCAGCCGGCGCTGCAGCGCCAGCGGGTCGCACCCGTCGGCCAGCTCGCCCAGGCGCTGCCGCCAGGTCCGCAGCGACGGCAGGGACGTCAGTCCGGCCAGCGCCCCGGCGTCGGCAGCGGCCAGGTGCTTGGTCTGCTCCAGCGTCAGCGCGCCGAGGGTGAACGACAACTGGGTGCACATCAGGATGCCCAGGTCATCCGTCCCCGCCCCGGCCCCGGAGGCGCCGGCCCCCGCCTTGGTGGCGCCGGTCCCGGACCTCAGCAGGCCCTGGGCGCCGATCCGGCTGGTGAAGGCGTGCACCAGCATCGCCCCCGCATACCGGCAGGCAACCGTCCCGGACTCGATCCTCCTCGCCACCTGCCAGGCCGCGCCCGAGCCCTCCCCGTCCCGGCCGGCGGTTCCGCGGGTTTCCTGCCCGGCGCCGGCGTCCCTGCCGGTTCCGGCGCGACCGGCGTCGCCGGTGTCCTGCTCGCGGCCGCCGGCGGCGCCGGCGTGCCGCCCGGGTGCGGCGCCTTCGCCGTCGCGGGCAGCCAGCTCGCCGGAACCGGCAGCCTCGGCGCCGCCGTCCTCGAACAGGGAGTCCGGGGTGGGCAGCGTGCCGTGCTGCTTGATCAGCTCGGAGATCCGGGACCGGGACACGCCCAGCCTGAGGCCGATCTCGGCGTGGGTCAGGCCCTGGCCCGCCTGCAGGCGGGCCTGCCGCAGCCGGGCGGGGCTGAGGATCGGCGGGCGGCCCATCTGGTGAACCAGGCCCCTGGCGCCGTGCTCGCGGTAGCGGGAGCGGATCCGCGAGGCCTGCGAGGGCTGGATGCCGAACGCGGCGGCGACGGTCTTGCCCTGGAACCGGCTGCCCTCGGTGAGCGAGCAGATGACCAGGTCGCGCATCTCCAGGTCGCCGGCGCCGAAGGCCGACAGCAGCACCGGGCCGGCCTGCACGGCGACCGCGCGGCCGTCACCGGTGCGGGTAACCCGCAGCGGCCACGGGGGCGGCATGCCCGGGAGCTGCTGGTCGTCCATGACGGCCAGCATACCTCCCCGAAGATCACAAACAGCTTACTTTCCGACCTCGGGCCGGCAAAGGTTCTCCCAGTTCACAGAAACTTTCGCGCGGCCGCCCGCGGGACGGTCAAGCTGCACTGAAGATCCGGTTGCGCGCCTGCTGGATTGCGGAGATCTCGACATCGGTCACCGGACGCCGAACTCGCAGGTCAGGCCCAGGACTCAATCAACAATTACCGGAGGTCTGCGACCGGGACGAAGTCGAGGGTTCTGTCGGTGCCCGGATCTTGTCGGCAGTGGGATTCAAGAATGGTGCTATGCGTATCGTGTTCGACAGCGCGCGGTATTTGATCGTGCGGTCGGAAGGGGCGTTCGTGCCTGCTTCGGTGAGGTCTGGTGATTCAGTCGTGTTTTCCAGGCCGAGGTAGGAAACCCTTCCCCGCAGAGATCTATGAAGATCGCGTCAAGTGGCGGCCGTATTACGGCTGCGCAGACCGCCTGGCCGCTCCTGCTGGGCTCAAGCTGCGGAACGGGCCCAAGACCCAGAACTGCCCCTGGGCGGTGTGTCGAGGGGCGCCCACTAGCGCATGTCTCGCAGATCTCCGGCTGCGCGGATCGGCGCCCAGGCGCGACCGCCCGCATTCCACCGAGATCTACGAGACATGCCCTAGGCGTGTGAGGGCAGTTCGGCCGTCACCACCGTAGGGCCTCCGCGCGGGCTGATGATGTCGAGCCGGCCGTCGACCGTTCGCACCCTGCTCCCGAGACCGGCCAGACCACGGCCGATGTCGGCGCACGCGCCGCCCACGCCGTCGTCGGTGACCCGCACCCGCAGCAGGCCATCGACGTGGACCGCCTCGAGCGTGACGTGCCGCGCCAGGCTGTGCTTGGCCACGTTGGTGAGCAGTTCGGCGGCGCAGAAGTACGCGATGGTCTCGATCGCGGGCGACGGCCGCTGGCCGACGTCGACAAGAAGGTCGACCGGTACCGCGCTGCGTGCGGCGAGGGTGCTTAGAGCGGGTTGGAGGCCCGAGTCCAGGGCGGGCGGGTGGATACCGCGGGCGAGATCGCGCAGTTCGCCGATTGCCTCCTTCGCGGTGCGATGCGCGGTGTCGATGAGCTCGCGCGCACGCTCGACGTCGGCTTGGCTGCCCGCGTCGAGTTTTTCCTTGGCCAGCCCTAGCTTCATGGCGAGCGCGACCAGCTCGGCCTGGGTGCCGTCATGCAGGTCGCGTTCGATCCGGCGCAGTCGCGCCGCCGCATCGTCGACGGCGTCCGCGCGCATGCGTTCCAGGTCCTCCACCCGCTGCGATAGCGAGGTCGGGCCGAGCAGGCCGCGGATGAGCAGCTGGTCGAGCCGCAGAACGGCCCGCAGCGCCCACGGTGCGATCAACCAGATCACCACACCCTGCGGGAGGTGAAGCAGGCCTGCCCGCCCCAGCAGCGGCCCAAGCACGAAGATGACCGCAACCACTCTGAGGTAGATGGCAACGCCAGCGCTCACGAAGCCCATCGGCAGCTTCAGTATCAGATATGCCCGTGCTCGCCAGGCGACGCGATCGGTGAGCCCGGACTGGAGCCAGCCAAAGAATCCCGGCCTCGGGCTGAAGGCGGCGGGTGCGGGAACCCGCAGCCCGAGCCACCGGTACGCGACGTTGCGGTTGACCCGGCCAAGGGCCCGCGCGCCCCGCGACGACGCCGCGATCAGCGGCAGCCCGAAGAAGGTGATCGCTAGAAATGCGCCGACCAACAGCGAGGCAATCGTGCAGACGAAGCCGATGACGCCCAGCGGCAAAGCGATGATGGCATAGCGGAATTCGGCCCAGGACCGCCGGGTGAATGGTTCGCGCAAGAGGCTGCGGACCACCCGCTCGGCCGGCTTGCGGCCGACCGAGCGGGGCGTCGTCAGCGCGCCGCTCATCCAAACATTGTCCGTCATGACCGGGCTCTCAAACGTCGCGCCTGTTGAGTACGTAAGCGGCGGCGCCTAGCAGAATCGCGGTCCACAGGCACAGCACGCCGAAGCCCTGCCAGGGCGTCAGCAGGTCACCGGATTCCTGCTGAGCGTGCGTGATCAGCAAGCCGGCATTGGCGGGCAGGTACGCCGCGACGTGCTCGCCCACGCTCCTTGGCAAGAGTTGCGCGAGGTTGGCGAGCACCACAACGAATCCGACGACCGCCGTGATGGCGGCGCCGGTATGACGGACCAGCGCGCCGACCGCGAGGGCGAAAAGGCCGAGCACGGTCAGGTAGGCACCTACGCCGAACACCGCGCGGAAGGTGGCCGGGTTACTGAGCGATTCGGGCAGGTGTTGGCCGATGATCGCCTGGGCGATGAGGAACGAGGTGAAGGCGATCACCTCGCCGACGACGATCGTGATCGCGCCGAACACCACTGCCTTGGCCGCGAGCATCGGCGTGCGGCGTGGCACGGCTAGCACGCTCGACCTGATCATCCCGGTCGAGTACTCGCTGGCGATCACGAGCACGCCGAGCACGCAGAGCGGGATCTGGGCGAAGTTCAACGCGGCGGCGAGGAACCCGGTCGGATCGGCGGCGTAACTGTGCTTGGTAGCGGCGCTCGTGGTGTTCCAGTTGGCGATCGCCACCCCGGCCACCAGGGTGTTGAGGCCGATGGCGGTCACCGACAGGATGGCAAGCGACCAAGCGGTCGATCGCACCGAACGGATTTTCGTCCATTCCGCACGGAGCAGGTTGCCGAATCCGCCGCGCCGTGCCCGGTCCGCGGCGACGCTGGTGATTGTCGCAGTGGTCACGACGGGCTCCCGATGCGATCGTCGTCGAACGCGCCCGGCCGCGGCTGCGACCGCGCCGCCGCTCGCCGTGTTGCGGGTCATGGAGGGATCGCCGTACTCCACGCTGTCGCGGGTCATCTCCATGAACGCCTCGTCGAGCGAGGCGCGTTGCGGGGTGAGCTCGTAAATGACGATCCGGGCCCAGGCCGCAAGTTCGGCGATCCGGGGCGCCGCCACGCCCGCCACGATCAGCGTGTCTGCACCGGCCGGCCGCGCCGAGCCGTCGTCGGCGGCGATCAGGTCGGACAGATAAGCGGCATCGGGAGTCTTCACCAGAACCTCGCTTTCCGCGTGGCGATCGATGAACTCCGCGGTCGAGCAATTGGCGAGCAGGCCGCCGCGGCCGATCACGATCAGGTGGTCCGCGGTGACCGCCATCTCGTTCATCAGATGGCTGGAGATGAAAACCGTGCGACCCTCGGCGGCAAGCCGCTTCATCAGGTTCCTGATCCACACCTTGCCCTCGGGGTCGAGCCCGTTGACCGGTTCGTCGAGCACGAGCACCTGGGGATCGCCGAGCAGCGCGGCGGCGATGCCGAGCCGCTGGGCCATGCCGAGGGAGAAGCCGCCTGCCCGCCTGCCTGCCACCTCGCAGAGCCCGACCAGCCCGATGACCTCGTCCACGCGCCGGCGCGGCAGGCCTTGCGTCTCCGCCAGGCAGCGCAGGTGATTGCCCGCACTGCGGCCGCGATGCACGGCCTTCGCCTCGAGCAGCGCACCGACCGTGCGCAGCGGCACGCTCAGATCGCGGTATCGCACACCGCCGATCGTGGCAGTACCGCTGTCGGGTTCGGCAAGGCCGAGCAGCAGGCGCATAGTTGTCGTCTTGCCCGCGCCGTTCGGGCCCAGAAATCCGGTCACCTTCCCTGGTGAGACGGTGAAGGTCTGGCCGTTTACCGCAGCCTTGCTTCGGTAACTCTTGCTGAGGTTACGAACTTCGATCATGGCCACTCCCCGCAGTTAGCTGGCTGAAAGGAACTGATCTCATGTCTCCATGCTTGTGCTGGGGCTGGTTCGGGGCCCAGCGTGCGGCCACCCGGATCCCTGGTACGGCTAGCCCTACCATCGGGCGCACGCAGGCCTGCTGCCAGCAGACATGACCAGTCGCGCACAGCGGCAGCCGTTAGGGAGGAAGGGGAATATCCTTGTGTCGCGGCGGACGAGCCGGCCGGGCGGCCGCGGCGTGGCCCTTGCGGTCATGTCGAGGAAGGTCCGGGCTCCGCAGGGCAGGGTGGTCGGTAACGCCGACCCGGGGCGACCCGCGGGACAGTGCCACAGAAAACAGACCGCCCCGGGCCCGGCCAGGCCGGGCCGCGAGGTAAGGGTGAAACGGTGGTGTAAGAGACCACCAGCGCCGCAGGTGACTGCGGCGGCTAGGTAAACCCCACCCGGAGCAAGGTCAAGAGGGCTCCGCGTTCTCCGGGGCGCGGGGCCTGCGCGAGCGTTCGAGGGCGGCCCGCCCGATGCTCGCGGGTAGACCGCACGAGGCTGCCGGCAACGGCAGTCCCAGATGGATGGCCGCCGGCCCGCGCAAGCGGGTGCACAGAACCCGGCCTACAGGCCGACTCGTCCGCCGCCTGACCAGGGCAAACGCCGCCGTTGTCTGGCGGTCGCGCGCTGGGCCGAGGCCGGCCTGGCGGGGGAGTGTGGCGCCGCCGGGTTGTGCGGGCGCGGGCGCGCCATGAGCAGCGGTTGATCTTGGTGCAGGAGAGGCGGCGAAGGGTCTTCGGAGGCCCTGTCGTCATGATCGGCAGTGAGGCGGCGGCTCATGTTGTCGATCATGGTCCAGTAGATCATGGTCTGGGAACGTTGCGGGAGTGTCTCGTAATCACGGACTAACCGCCGATGAAGTGCCCACCAGCCGAAAGTGCGCTCAACCGCCCACCGCTTCGGT
>DATIYI010000360.1:0-9802 GCA_035517695.1 Streptosporangiaceae bacterium | reverse complement strand
AGATCCCCGATCAAGAACCGTGGACAAGCCGCAGAAAGGTGAGCGGCAAGAAAACCACGTCCGCTGCCATCCTCAAGATCACGTCCGTCGGCCCATTGCCACGCAACGCGATCACCTGAATTCGGGCGGTGGATTGAGGCTAAGGCGACGGCGCTTCTCCGCTTGGCCGGGCCAACACCGCCCGCCTGAGGGCATTGCTGTCGATGGCGCGTGGAGACCGCGCGGCGGCGTCCCGGGCCTTCGCCGACGCCTGGCAGCACGCGAGCGGCCTGAGGGTTCCACCCGTCCTGGCGCGGCTCGAGATGGACGAGGCCGGGTTCCTTCGCCAGAGCGGGCAGCGCAAGCGAGCGCTAGCGCGCCTGCGCTCGGCCTCCGCCCGCCTCGCTGCCCTGGGGGCGCGTCCCTACGCGCAGCTTTGTGACCAGGAACTCGTCCGTTGCCAAGCCCGGCCGCGGCCCGGCGAAACGCGTCGGGACTTCGGGCTCACCACCGCTGAGTCCGCCGTCGCGCGCGCTGTCGGAAGGGGCCTGACCAACAAGGAAGCCGCGGACGAGCTGTATCTGAGCGTGAAGACGATCGAGTTCCATCTCTCGCACATATTCATGAAGCTCGACATCCGGTCGCGACGGGAGCTCGCCCGGCTTCTCGGAAAACCCGAGCGGGGCTCGCTCAGCGCCGCATATGAGGGAGCACCCCCACCGACACCGAGCCCCTGAGACGTTGCCATCCCGGCCAGCCATCCCGAACCCGAACGGGCCTGAGACAGCAGCACGGGCACGCGACGCTCCCCGCCGCACACAGCCCCCGCCGCACACAGGCCCCCGCGGCGGCGGCCCGCCGGCCACCCCTGCACGCAACCGGGAGGCTGCGCAGGCGGCTGGCCTCGGCGTCATCCCCGGCGAAGGGTGGCGGGAACCGCGGAACAAACGACAAGGGTCCGGACTAGGGAACGACCCTGGGGAAGGGCGGACAGGCCCCGGAAAAACCAGGGACCATCACTGGCGACGTCGCGCCGGTCGCGGCAGACATTTAAGTCATGAGAGCCCTGAAACTCGTGGTGGACATCGACAGGACCGCAGATGGTCACATCGAGGGACGAATTCAACCCCCGGTGAACCGGCATTGCCGTTCTCGGGCCGTCTCGAACTGCTCAGGGCCGTCGAGGACGCGCTGCCCGCCGCCGAACAGGCCGCCCCTACGCCAGGCCCGGCCGGAGACCAGGAGGGCACGCGACGTTCCCCGCGTGATCAGAAATACCAAGCAAGGTCCATCCCGCAAGGCGATGGACGTCGCAACAGGGGGTGATAGCAATGGCTACCCCTACCAATCCCTCTACCAATCCGGTGCGGGCCGGCGCGAGCCTGGATCGCCGCGGCTGGACGCCTTCCCGCGGCGGGGCCAAGGCCACTCCAATCTCTGTTCCCCTCAGTCCCTGTGATTATGCCGCTGCCGTGCCGGCGGGTTGCACCTGCCGGCACGGCCCCGGACGGCAGCATCGGCATAACGGCGGGGTCGGCATAAGACACGCTGCAGGGCCTGCGGCTCATGGACGAGGGCGGCGAGTACGGTGAGCTGGCCATCGAACTCGCCGTGACCCTCGCCAGCACCAGCGCCCGCGTGACCGAGTCCGAACGCGACGAGCTACGCCTGATTCTGGAGGCCACGGGCATGCCTACCGAGCCGATCGCCCAGCTCACCGTCATTCCCTGACCCACGGTCCGCCTTCCACCAAGTCATGTGAGGCTTCCCGCCCATGGACGCCGCGCGGCCGGTAAATTCGGGATCAGTGCGCTAGACATCATCGTCGTTAAGGTGGTTGCCCAGCAGCGACACGATGTCCTCAAGCGCATAATTGGTGTCGTCTACCCCGTGGCTTATGAACCGCTCCAGTTCGACATGGCCGTCATCGAAGAACTCGATCTCCCAGCGCTCACCTGGCACGGCGACACTGACCATCAGCGCTTCCGGGCGCGCAATGGACAACTGATACCCGAAATGCTTCTCGTCCAGGTCAGCCGTGAACTTTGCCGCCATCTCCAGTGCTGTCATCACTTCGCAAACCTTCTGTCACGCAGAAGCTTAAGAATTGTCTTGTACCCGGGCAGCTTAGCGTTCGCGCCTGCTTGGACATCACTGAGCGTCATATCCTGGATTTCATTCCATGAAGGCGACCCAGGCGGCAGCGGTGCCTGCTTAATAGAACCTTTCCTGCTTTTCAGTATATCGGAAACCTTAGTACCGGCTGGATCAGAGCCGCCGCTGCCTGCGGACGTGCCGCTGGCATTCATGAGCGAGACGTGGTCGGAGGTCGCCGCGTCCCTGGCGATGACGGCCAGGCCAGCTCCTGCAGCGGATACGCCGACGGCCATGCCGGCGGCCGACAGCCCGCCCAGGGCCACGCCCGGGACAGCGCCCACGCCGGTCGCGTCGAGCGCCAGACCGAGCCCTTCACCTCCTGCCGACACCGCGGTCAACCCGGCGCCGCCGACCGCGGTGGCCAGGGCGCCAGGATCATGGATGGCGGCGTTACCGAACGACGCCAGGCCGTTGATCACATGGGCGCCCGCTATTTCCGCGTCATGCCCGAGACCGGAAAGCAAGCTGCCTGCTCGGGACAGCAGGCCCGGCGCCGCCGGGGCCAGGTCACGCGCCCGGGACGCGGCGTCTGCGGCAGCGTCGCCGGCGCGGTCGAGCTGGCTGCGTGCGTCGGCGAGTGTGGCCCTGGCGGCCGGGTGGGCGGCGGCGCCGGTGTTCCATTGGCTCATCGCGGCAACCGCCATGTCCTGCGCCCAGGCCAGCGTCGCGGCGTAGCTTTCGATGGAATGTGCAGCGTCCTGGAAAGCGGCAGCGGCTTGCAGCCATTTGGCTGGCTGAGGGTGATAGGTACAGCGGAAGCTGTCGGCAGCCGGGCCGCTCCATCCGCCGGTGGTACCGATGCGCTGCAGGCCGGCGCCCGCCTCGGCCAGCACGTCAGCGTATGCGAGCAGCGCAGCCACGGTTTCATAGAGCGCGGCCGGGTTGCCTGGTATCAGCGCTGCCGGGTCGCTGGTCTGGCCAAGCTCGGCGGCCATTACCGCGTCCCCGGATCGGGGCCGTAGCCGTGCAGGATGCTGGTGATGTGGTGATGCAGCCCCTCGTCAGTGGCCTGGTAGGTGTTCGTGGTCACGTTCAGCCGGTTGGCGATTTCGCGGCCGTCGGCGGCCAGGTTGTCGATGCCGTGTTGCCAGCGGCTCAGGAATCCGGACATTACGCCGGCCAGGCGCTGGTGACCGGCCGCTGACTGCTTGAAAGGGATATCGCTTACCTGCTGCTGACTCGCCTGTGCCAGCGTGCCATTGATTCCGTCACGGGCCTCCCGTAACGCACCGAGATCGACGCTGAATCCGTCAGCCACGGCCGCCATCACCTCACCAGCAAAGAACCTGACCTGCCATGCCGAGGATAACCTCTGCCCCTTCGGCCGGGACGCGTCCCCGCAGTCATCCAGCCGTTGATGCGCGGCACGCTGGGTGGACGCTGTCGCGTTGACCAGCCGCGCAGCAGTCGAACAAATTGGTAAGCTGCCCGGTCCCGAAACGGGACAAGCGGGACCAGGCCACAACATGACGTATCCGCGGCTACCCGGTCTCCGTAATGATCCTCCTGACTCTGCGGCGGTCGATCTTGAGTTCCTGGGCTATGGAACGCTGGCTGCGGCCAGCCTCGTACCGGGCGCGCACCGTCTGCTCCAGCGTTGGTGCTTCGCCTGGCGCATGTGGAGCATCCAGCTCCGGTGTTGGTTCAATCTCGGCCGCTATCTCATCGGCCGAGCACCCGCTGGGCGCACGGCGCCCGGCTCTGACGAGTGCCGCGAGCAGCTCGAACGAACCGACAAGCGCGAGCGCCGGCCAGGCGCTCACCAGGGCACCGATCGGGCCGTGACCCAGGCCGTGCGCCAGGTTGGCGCCGATGGTGGCGACGATCCCCGCGCCGAGGCACCAGCGCGCCAGCGGTGGTGCAGGGTGGTTGCGCCGGTTAGCGTCCAGGATCAGCATGCTGGCAGCCCAGATGAGCCCATCAACCGTGAACGGCGCCAGCCGCGCCGTCACACCGGACTCGCCATGCGAACGCACTAGTTCAAACGCGTGGCGGTACGAGATCACTGCAGCAACCGCCGCGACCGTGGCCACGGCAAGCGGTCGTGAGCCAGATGAGCCGGGTCCGTCATCGCGGCAGCTCCTCTCGCCACGCGATGACGAACGGATCATCGCCACCCTTACCGGCCGCGAGCCGCTCAGCGATCGACAGCGCCGTGACGGCCTGGTTACGGGGTGAGCAGGCGGCTGTAGTGGCCGGTGACGACCGTGCGCCGCGACCATCGGCCGCCGCGTGCTGGCAGAACCGCGCCGTCGCGACGACGCGGCCGTCGATCTCCAGCGTCATGATGTCGTTGTTGATGCTGATTGCCATGGTGGGGCCCTCCTCTCCCGAGGGGACCGCGGGGGCCAAAACGGGGGCCAACGTGTTCAGCCCCAGGCCTGCTCAGCGCGACCCACTCAGAGCGTTCGCGCAGGTGAGGAAGAGGGGCCCCCGGCCCGGCTTCGTCCAGACCAGGGCGTATCCGCCGGAATTACTTCGGGACGAAGAGGCCGCCGGTTCAAATCCGGCCACCCCGACCACAAAGTCGCATGTCAGCGCCCCGAATCCCGATCATGGTGATTTACACGGGTCTGAATTGTCTGATTTTGGGAGCGGCGGTTCCGATTTTGGGAGCCGATCTTGAGCCTGGTCGGTCTGGACACCTCGGAAATCGGTTCGCGGGCGTGCGCTACTAGAGCCGACTGGTCACCGAATGTGACGTTGATCCCGAGCGCCCGTGCAGCCATATCGCCGAATACGTACTCACGCCTCCGGTGCGGTTGTCAAGTCAGCTGGCACGCACAGATCAGTCGGCTCTGGGCGGCCGTTTCTGTCCACGCATGTGGTGATCGTGGAGTGCAGGTTTGTCAACGGCCAAGGTTGATGGGACAAGCTGGCGGGGTTTGTCTTGTCCTGGCCGCGGTGGGCTGCCGCCACCTCAGTCCCGGTGTACGCCAGCGGCCCGCCTGCTCGGACCCGTCAAATGACTGAGATCCAGCCCGCGTGAACCATGAGTCAGGTGAAGCCGGGCCGGGGCCGTTGGACTTCGTCCAGGGACGGGAGTCGGCTACTGCCCCGTGTTCACACTCTTAGAGGGCGTCCCGGAGCGACGCGCGTGAGGTGATACCGAGCTTCGGGAAGAGCTGGTAGAGATGCGTGCTGAAAGTGCGATGGGACAGGAACAGCCGTTCGCCGATCTCTTTGTTCGTGAGCCCTTCGGCCGCGAGCTTGGCGATCTCCAGTTGCTGGGGTGTCAGCGACGCTGGCCCGAACAGGTCCGTCTGGCCGGTCGTGAGTCCGGTAGCCCGCAGTTGGTGGTCGGCTCGGTGCGCCGATGGCCGGGCGTCGAGGCGTTGGAAGGCATCGCGCGCGGCGGTGAGCAGCTGACGGGAGCGAGTTGTAGCCCACGCACGGCGGAGCCGTTCGCCGAACAGGAGTTGTATCCGAGCGAGATCGAACGGCCACTGATCCGTACCCGGCACATCAAGCGCCTGCTCGAAGACCATGATGGCGTCATCGTCGTCAGCTGCGGCCATCGCCCCGCGCCAAACGTGATCAGCGCCAGGCGTGACGAGATCGCGGGGAGACCGGTTTCGTGTGCTGCCGCGACATGGTCGGCGGCCTCGTCCTTGCGGTCGGTACGCATCGCTGCCTCGACGAGGTCAAGCACCATCCACATCGCATGCGGAACGTGCGACGCGATGGTCCCTGCGGGGCTGATGGCACAGGCGTAGTGTGTATACGCGTCCTCGAAGTTGCCGCGTCCGATCGCGTCGAGCGCTAGGGCGTGCCGGGCGTAGGCAATCATCTCTCCGGCTTGCCGAGGCGCCGCCCATCCGAGGACCTCCTCCGTGATCGGACGCACGTTCGCACTGTCCCCGCGGCGAGCAGCGCTTGCAGGGCGCGGAACGGCCAGCGCAGGAGCCCGTAGCCTTGGCTGTCACACAGTGAGAGGGCCTCGTCGGCCATCTTCGCGAGCGAGTCCCATTGGCCAGTTAGGGGAGGCGTCGAAGCCGAGGTCCCCCAGCGCTTGGATTGACATGGCCACAGCGCCGCCCGCGCGCCCATCCTGCACAACTCGCCATAGGGCCGACCGGCAGCGCGGCAACGGTCGACGTAGGCGCTGGCATGGGAGAGTCGCACGATTTGAGTCGGGCTCGACTCGTGGCGCAGGCCTGCGAGCGCGTCTTCGAGCCGGCCGAGAGCGGTGACGGCATTCCGCGCCGGATCGGGGAGGGTCTTGGCTAGCAGCTTAAGCCGAAGTTACGGCAGGTTCGCTGGTTGATCTCGTGTTTGAGCTGCGGGGACTGGTTCCCGGGCGCCGGAACTGTCGTCACTAAAATTGGAGACGTGCCTGGCTGTTCCTGGTAGAATCACCAGCATGACCAGTTCTGGCGCGGTGCACGTGACGACGCAGCGTCGCCACTACGCCGGGAAGGACGGCCGGGAACGGGTCTACCAGACCCACCTGCTGCGCCGGTCCTGGCGCGAGGATGGCAAGGTCCGCAACGAAACGGTCGCGAACCTATCGAAGCTGCCGGGCGAGACGATCGAGCTGGTCCGCCGGTCCCTGGCCGGGGAGAAGTTCATCCCGGCGGGCTCAGGCGCGGCGGTGGACCGGTCGCTGCCGCATGGGCATGCCGCCGCGGTGCACGCCATGGCCCGCAAGCTCGGGTTCCCCGCGCTGCTCGGCCCGCCGGGCCCGGAGCGGGACCTGGCGTACGCGCTGGTCGTGTCCCGGGTGCTGCGCCCGGCCTCCAAGCTGTCCACGATCGGCTGGTGGGACGACGTGACCCTCGGCCCCGACCTCGGGGTGGCCGGCGCGTCCGCCGACGACGCGTACGCGGCGATGGACTGGCTGGTGTCCCGCCAGGACGACATCGAGAGCGAGCTCGCCCGCCGGCACCTGCGCGAGGGCGGCATCGCCATGTCCGGCCTGTCGTCGTCGTGGGTCGAGGGGACGAAGTGCGAGCTGGCCGCCCGGGGCTACTCCCGGGACGGCAAGCGCGGCCGGGCCCAGATCGAGTACGGGCTGCTCACCGACAAAGACGGCCGCCCGGTCGCGATCCGGGTGTTCGCCGGGAACACCTCCGACCCCACGGCGTTCCCCGAGGCGGTCACCGCTGTGCGCCAGATGTTCGGGCTGGCCACAATGGTGATGGTCGGGGACCGGGGGATGATCACCACCGCCCGGGTCAAGGACCTGAAGAAGCTGGACGGAATGGCGTGGATCACCTGCCTGCGCCACCCCGCGATCAAGAAGCTCATGGCCGGCGACGGGCCGCTGCAGCTGTCCCTGTTCGATGAGCAGGACCTGGCCGAGATCACCAGTGACGACTTCCCCGGCGAGCGGCTGATCGCCTGCCGCAACCCCGTCCTCGCCGGACAGCGCGCCCGCACCCGGGAGAGCATGCTCGCCGCCACCGAGCAGGACCTGGGCAAGCTCG
The DNA here is from genome assembly GCA_035517695.1 of Streptosporangiaceae bacterium. Classification (GTDB taxonomy): domain Bacteria; phylum Actinomycetota; class Actinomycetes; order Streptosporangiales; family Streptosporangiaceae; genus DATFVJ01. The sequence continues at coordinate 2,237 of DATIYI010000360.1, read as the reverse complement.
CCGCCCAGGTGGCCGCAGGGCGGCTGAAGGACCCGGGCAAGATCGCGCTGCGCGCCGGGCGGGTGCTGAACAAGCGGAAGATGGCCAAGCACATCAGGCCCGCCATCGGCGACAAGAGCATCACGTGGGAACGCGACCAGGCATCCATCGACGCCGAGGCGGCCACCGACGGGATCTACGTCATCCGCACCCCCGTGCCCGAAGACGCCCTCGGCGCGGCCGCGACGGTGGCGGCCTACAAGGACCTCAAGCACGTCGAGCGGGACTTCCGCTCTATCAAGGCCGACGACCTGGACCTGCGCCCGATCTGGCACCGGCTGGAGGACCGGGTCCGCGCGCACGTGCTGATCTGCATGCTCGCCTGCTACCTCACCTGGCACCTGCGCAAGGCCTGGGCGCCGCTGACCTTCACCGACGAGCACCCGCCCGCCCGCGCCAACCCGGTCACCCCCGCAAGACGCTCAGCCTCCGCCGAGGCCAAGGCCTCCCGCAAGACCGGCCCCGGCAAGCAACCCGTTCGCAGCTTCCGCGACCTGCTCGACCACCTGGCCACCCTGACCCGCAACGACCTGCGCTACGGCCACGCCGTCGTCCCAGCGCTCGCCGAGCCGACCCCCGACCAGCGCCGCGCGTTCGACCTCATCGGCACGACCATCCCGCTGACCCTGACCATTACGTAGACACCACAAACCACACCCCGAACCGCAAAACCCGAGATCAGCGGCCGGCTCCGCTACCTCGCCAGACGTAACTTCGGCTTAAGGAACGCCGGAGCACGCGGCTCGAGCCGTTCGACCGCTCGGTAGAACGGTGGCCACCGGTCGGCCCGGTTTCCGAAGCGGCACACTTCAAGAAGGTTGTAGATCGCTTCAACCAGAACCTCGTCGTGCGCGTCGGTGGGATCGGGCGATGCTTCGATGGCGCCGACGAGCAAGCGGTGCGCGGTGTCGAAATCACCATCTCCGTTGAGCAGGTGATAAGCGGCCGCCATTGCCCCGGCCAGTGATCCGGCGTGACTTGGGTCCATCTCCCGGACGTCGTCAAGCAGTTGCGGCGCGTTGCGGATATCGCCCAGGAAAAGTCGCTCCGACGTAGGCAGCCTCGGCCCACCGACGTGCCCGATCGGCAGTCGCTAGGCTCAGCTCCGCGGCACGTGACATCTCCGCTATGGCGTTTACCGCGTCGCCGCGGTTCAGATGGGCGCGAGCGGCGCTTTCCAGAAGTGACGCGACGTTTTCGTCAGGACTGACCGTCGCCACTGCGAGATGCCAGGCGCGGCGTTCGAGAACCGGCTCGCTCTCCGCGAGCGCTCGATGAGCGCGGCGCCGCTGATCGCTGGTCGAGAGGGCGATAACCGCAGAGCGGATCAAAGGGTGCCGGAACGCCAGTCGCGCACCCGACTCGTCGACTTGGATGATGCCTGCTCGTTCGGCTGCGCCGAGGTGGTCGAGTCCCGATTCAGCTGGGGCCGCAGCCTCCAGGACCCGCAGGTCGCCTGTACCGTCCAGGACGGCGATCAGCAGCAATGCGATGGCGGCCTGGCGGAACAGGCCAAGCTGGTACCTGGTCGTCACTGACGACCGGATGATCCCCCCGACCGCCCAGCGCGACGGCCGAGCGCACCGGAGCCACCGTCACCGAGGTGCCCGGCAGCCACTCCATCTACGTGTCCCAGCCCAGGCCGTCGCCTCGCTCATCAAGCAGGCCGCGGGCTAATACCGGGTCCCTCAGACCCCCCGGTGCTGTCCCGGCACTGCCGGTTCTGGGACCGCACCGCTTGATCGACAAGGAGTCCTCCCTGTTTCGCAACCTCCGCGCCCGGGCGGCGGTGACGATGAGTCGCATGCCACCGGGCTCGACTGAAGGGCCTGGGCCGAGAGCGCGTCGGCCTGGCCGTGGCGCGACTCGCCTAAAGTCCTCCCCTTCACTTTGGCGGACGAGCGACAGCCCGGCATAACAGCGCGACCGGACCCGCGAACAGATCACGATCTGGCGGCGCCCAGAGCACCCCTCGGCGCGCCAGCCCACAAAAACCCGCCCCGAACAACCATTCGCGCACGGCCCAATTCGACAACGCCGACGATCGGTCAGCCGTCCTTAAGGCGGATTTGCTCGCGAGGGACGGCCTGGCCGTGACGCTGTGATTCGGTGATTCGGGGCGTTCGGGTCTTGGATTGTTCGCAGCTAGGAGAAGGCGTGCGGGCGCTGAGCCTGCATTCCTACGGGGCTTCACCCGG
>DATIYI010000359.1:0-3073 GCA_035517695.1 Streptosporangiaceae bacterium | reverse complement strand
AGGCCACAGCACCATCGTTCCCGGTCGCAGGCGACGGCATGTCGGCCAAGGTCATAGTCACGTGAGGTAGTTCCTGTCTCGCCCTGCTCGCTACAGAGATTTCGTTAACTCCTGTGTCTCATACGAGTTTGACAGAGAGGGCGGGGAAAACTCGCTCGCCCGGTTCTGAGGGGGCGGGGGCATAGTAATGTGCTCCCGCTACCCGACACGAGGATACGTGGCGAGAGGCGGAAGCGCCGGCATGCCCGGGTCGGCGCGCCGGATCGGGCGCTGACGGCGAACACGGGGATGGCTGCGGTCAGCGAGCTGTGCGACCGGCTGGGCGTGACCACGGCGCTGGATGCGGCCGTCGGCCCGATCAAGCAGCGGGATCGCGGCTGCAGCGCCGGGCAGCTGCTGACCGGGATCGCGGCGGGGCAGCTGGCCGGGGAGGATTTCCTGGCCGGGCTGGACCGCCGCGACCCAGGGCGCGGGCCGCATCAGGCCCTGGACGCGCTGACGGCCGGGATCATGCGGAAAAGGGTGAACTGGGTGCTGGACGCGGATATCCGCGACTTCTCCGGCAGCCTGGACCGGGGCTGGCCAGAGAAGTTCCCCCGGCACCGGATCGCGGATGGGCGGGTCCTGCGGCTGATCGGCAAGTGGCTGGCTGCAGGGGTCATCGAGGACGGCAAATGGGCGGAGACCAGGACGGGATCACCCCAGGGGGCATCGGTATCGCCGCTGCTCGCCAGCGTGTACCTGCACTACGTCTTCGACTTGCGGGCCGACTGGCGGAGGAGCCGGTCCGCGCATGGTGATGTGATCATCGTGCGGCGGGCGGATGACTTCATCGTCGGGTTCGAGCACAAAGATGACGCCGGGCAGTTCCTGGAAGAGCTCCGCGGCAGGTTCGCGAAGTTCGGGCTGGAACTGCACCCCGGCAAGACCCGGCTGATCGAGTTCGGGCGGCACGCCGCCCGCAACCGGGCGGCGCGGGGCGAGCGGAGACCGGAGACGTTCGGCTTCCCCGGCTTCACGCACCTGTGCGCGAGGTCGAAGAACGGGCGGTTCCGGGTGCGGCGGATCACGATCTCGAAACGGGTGCGGGCCAGGCTTGCCGAGGTGAAAACCGAGACCAGGCGACGCGCGCATCAGCCCCTCCCGGTGCAAGGCCGCTGGCTGGCCAGCGTGCTGCGCGGGCACATGGCGTACTACGCCGTGCCCGGCAGCGCACACGCAGTCAGGGTGTTCCGCGACCAGGTGACACGGCAGTGGCTCAAGGCGCTGCGGCGCCGCAGCCAGAAGGGCCGGGCGCTGACCCGGGCACGGATGGACCGGATCCAGAAACGGTGGCTACCGCCCGCCCGCACCATGCATCCTTTCCCGGAGGCGCGCTTCGCTGCCATTCACCCAAGGCAGGAGCCCAGTGCGGTAATCCCGCACGCTGGGATCTGTGCGGGGGGCCGCCCGCAAGGGCGGCCCCTACCGCGACTCTGATGGCGGCCGACTGGAAGTCATCTTGTCGAGCGTCCACACGCACTGGGTGTTTGGCAGTCCGGTGTTGCGAAGCGCCACGACAGCTGCGTCGACGTCGCGGGCCGCGATCTGGGTGAGGGTCTTGCCGGCCAGCACGCCGCTGGCGTCCACGGCCACCGGGACGCTGGAACTGGAGCTATTGTCAAGACCTGTGGATCAAGATCTTTCAGGCGGCTGCGGGTTGAGCATCCCCGTCGGGTCGTTCGACGAGCTTGCCGTTGATGAAGATCGCTCCAGCACGGACCAGGGCGACAAGATGCGGCCCAGCCTGCGGTTATCGTTTCGTGACATCTATTCTGTCATCTTCTCGGTACTCCTAGGGGTCGTTACGTCTAGGGATACCAGTCACCCAAGCAAGACCCCAACACCAGGAAGTCCTGGATGACACCGCCTCACAAGGGAGAAGTATGAAGCACCGTATTCTGTGCTCCAAAGAAGGACTCATGCGTAGTCCGTTTGCGATAGCTGCGGCAGCCCTTACCCTCTTACCCTAGGCCTCTTCACCGTGCCTGCCTTAGCCCCCGCGGCTTTTGCTGACCAGACGCAACACAGCATCCATGCCTCGTTGAAATTGGGAACCGCTGCGGTCGGGTTCGTAGAGGATATCCATGCGGAGGGACCGAACATCTACGCCCAGGAGATCTACCAGCTCAATGGTGCAAAACCCAGTACGACGTACCAGGTCACGCTGAACATCTGGAAAGGTACGGACTGTACTTCCTCTCCTGCCCTGCAGGCAATCACCGACAACAACCTGACCACGAACACTGCCGGCAACGGTAAGGGTCAGGCGACCTTCACGCTATCTGCCGCGTCCGCCACTGGGTTGCGCAACGGCACCCGTGGCGTCATCTGGACTGTCTCGGGTTCCGGCGTCACTTACCAGACCGACTGTACGGCAGTCACACTCGATTGATTCTCTCGCGCTCACCGGCCCGGCCCCCACGCGGTCTTCTATGCCCGTGGGCGGTCGGGTCCTGCTTCGGGTCTGCCACAGAGTCCGCGTGCCTGTTCAGCACCAGAGCGCAGCAACCAAGCCGACACCGAGCTCCGGGATCGTGACCGCCTCGGGAACCCCGATCGTCCACAACACGGCAGTCACCGCGGGCGGCGGCATCTACAACGGCTCGGGAGGCACCATCACGCTGACGAACTCTCCCGTCCTCTACAACAAGCCCGACAACTGCGAGCCGCCCGGCTCGATCACGGGCTGCACCGGCTGAGCCCAGCCCGCGGCGCCGGGACGTACTGGCAAACAAGAAGCGTGCGAGCCTTGCCGTCAATCCGATGTTTGGCCGGTACCCGACGGCGTCGTCGCCTGGGCTCTGAGCTTCGGTTGGCAGTGTTGCGTTGGCCGATCGCAGCGGGCGGGAGACTGGTTGGGTGACATCGCCGGGAAGGTCCTCAGTGTTTCCTGGCTTCCGGTTTCCGCGGGAGGTGATCGCGGTGGCGGTCCGCTGGTACCTGCGCTACGGCCTGTCCTGCCGGGACGCCGGCGAACTGCTGGCCGAGCGCGGCATCACCGTCGATCACGTCACCATCTGCCGATGGGTGC
>DATIYI010000358.1:0-8223 GCA_035517695.1 Streptosporangiaceae bacterium | reverse complement strand
CCGGCCCTGCGGTTTGCGCCCGGCCCGGTAACGGGTGAGCGCCGCTCGTGCCGCGTGAATCGTGACGCCGCACGCCTTGACGAGGTCCGCGGGCTTGGCGTCCCGGTTGGCCTGCCAGTGCTCATACATCTGGGAGTTGTTGTCGGCCTTGCGGCGCCCCTCGGCCAGCAGCCTGGCGTAGAGCGCGTCCAGGACCGCACCGTCGATGTCCTGGGCCTTGCGCTGGCCGATGTGGGGGATCACGTAGTAGTCGGCATAGTTGCGCCAGTTCTGCCACATCGACGCCTTGACCGAGTGCTGGATTCGCGTCAGCCATTCGTTCAGCGCGTCCTCGACTTTGCGCTTGGATGGTTCGACCCGGCGGCTGTCCTCGTAGTCCTTGATGGCCGCCCGGCACGCGGTCCAGGCAGCCCGCTCCGTCGTGAATCCGCTCCCGTTGGCCTGCCGGCGCTTCCCGGTCAGCGGGTCGGTGTCGATGTCGAACAGGTAGGACCAGGTGTCTCCTCGCCGGTAGACGTGGCCTTTCATGCTGCCTTGGCCCCCGTCTCGATGAAGTCCCGTAGGCGTGCGGTAACCACATACAGACGGCGGCCGAGGCGCTTGACCGGCAGATCACCGGTGTTCGCGAAGCGGTACGCCGCCGCCCTGCTGATGCCGAGCAGCTTGGCCGCGACCGGAACCGGATCAGCAGGGGCAGGCCGTCGAGCGGGTCAGCGTGATGGTCGTCCTGCGATGTGCCCATCAAGCGGCCCTCCCCGTTGCCGGAAGATGGCCGGTCGCTTGCCCGGTGGCTGTGCGCCGGGCTTCGTCGAGCGCCTGTTTCCACTTGAGCCGGTCGGCGACGATGTGCAACAGGCGCTGTGCGTTGGGCATGTGGTCGGGATCTCCGGGGCTGACGGGCTCCCAGATGTACCGGCCGGGGTCGGTTGCCGAAATCCCGAGCGCGGTCATCAGCCATGCCTTGCGCTCGGCGCGGTGACCGGCGAGCGTCTTGCCCGACCATTTGCGGGAGACGAGTACCCGGCGGCCGCCATAGCCCAGGTGCTCCCGGCGGTGGGCCTTGCCCTTGCACCAGCCGGGCCGCAGGCCTTCACGAGGATTCTTCGGCTGGACGCCGTAGCGGAGCCAGTTCGCGCAGGTCGGCGAGCACGGCTCGTACCGCAGGGCCTCGGCCAGCTGGTCGGCGTGTGCGCGCTGCGCGTCCGTCTCGGCCTGGTGGCAGTCGGCGAGCCCTTTGCTGAGGTACTTGGTCAGGTAACCGATGCATCGGGCCGAGTCGTCGGAGCCTGCGAGAACGCCTTGCGCGTCGAACCGACGGCCGTAGCGGGCGACGTGCAGCGGGTCGTCCTGGTCGCCGATCGCATCCAGCGCCTCGTCCCATGTGGGGAGGACTTCACCCGTGGCGGCATCGAGGTAGCGCCCCGTGTGCTCGTGCCAGACCGGGAGGTTGCCGTCGCCGTGCTTGACTTCGTCTGTGGGCGGCCACCACACGTTGTGGTAGGTGGCGGCAATCACCTGGCGCAGCTCTGCGCGTGACACGGTGCCGCGCATCGCGATGTGAATGTGCGGGGCGAGGCGGCGCTGTGGTTCGACGGCGGCGAAGTACTGGACGTCGTAGCCGAGGAACCGGCGAAGATTCTGGATCAACCGGTCGAACAGCGCCGCGAAATGGATGGCATCTCGTGCCGCCTGCCGGTAGTCGTAAGAGTCTGGGTCGGCCGGGGTGCCGTCGGTGCCGACCCGGCCGTAACCGGGGCAGGTCAGGGTCAGGAACAGTGACGGGCGGAACGTCTTTCCGTCCGCTGCCGTGTAGACCTTGCCCAGGGTGCGTGCGGCGACGGGTCGGCGAGGCAGGTCCGGGGAATCATCACGGCGCCGGGTCGACCGGCACCGCCGGTTGCGCCGATCCGGGAGTACCTTGCCGCGTACGCCAGCGTTGGTGATCTCCTCGTCCAGGTCCTCGGTGAGCGCGTCCAGGTCGGTGGTGTCGCGCTCCGCTGCCTGAACGTGGTCGCGCTCGGCCTGGGCTTCGGCCCGCTTCTCGACCCACATGCGTTGCACGTCATCGGGGTCGTCCCGGTCGAGGACCGGTTCGTCCTCGAGGTGCCAGCCCTCCCGGCATTGGGCGGCGCGCAGTACGCGCTTGCGCTCGGCGCAGGACGGGCACACCGATGCGAGCGTGTGCCCGCAGGGGATCAGCACCTGCTCGGTCTCGCCGGATGCCAGGTCGGTCCGGCGGACCTGAACGGGCCGGATGCACCCGCCGTGCTGTACGGCCAGATCGAGCACCACCTCGCGGGCCAGAGGCGGCCGGGCTCGTCCAGTCGACGCCGACGTTTCGGTCATTTGTCACCTCCTGGCGCGTCGGCTTGCCCGGCGTGCGACCACCCGCACAACCGGCACTCGAAGGTCAGCGTCGGCCCGCCGTCATCAAGGGCGGTCAGGCCGGTTCTGCAGACCGGGCAGGGTTCATCGGTCCGCCATGAGGTGGTCCGGCTCATCCGGCCTCACCCCCGGCGAGCACTCGCAGCGCGGTTGGAGGGGCATACGCGGCGGCCATGGCGCGGATCTCCTCATCGGAGACGTAGGCGGCGCGGACGCGCACCGGGTCGGGGTCTGTTTCGAGGCGAACGAACCCGACACCAGCGCCGACCGCGGGGTTGGATGAGATCTCCTCGCAGCGTGCGCCGCGGTCGCGCGCACCGTCTCCGAGGACCATGTCTGCCTGCCCGGGCTCGTCGAGCCGCAGCGCGATCTTGTCGGGAAACAGGTTGCGGATGTTCAGCACTTCTTTGCGGGGGTCTTGCAGCGCTGCCACCACGCAGTAGCCGACCGCCCGGCCCTGGGTGGTGAGCGTGGCCAGTGCCGCGAGGGTACGGTCTTTGAGCTTGCGATCGGCCTGGTAGGCGGTCAGGAACGCGATCTCATCAACGATCACCACCGTGAACGGGTACTCGCTGGTCGGCCGGTGGTCGCGCTGCCGACCAGCGAACAGCCGGGCGCGCAGTTGCATGTCCGACACCGCGTCTTCGAGCAGTTCGGCGATGTCGGCGGCGTCGGCGGCGTACCGGCCGTAGCGGTCGAACAGCGCCCGGCCGAAGGCGAGTTCCATCAGCTTCGGGTCGCAGGCGTTTACGCAGGCGAGGCCGTCGGCCATCGCGGGCAACATCGCCCGCACCATGCCCCATAGGTATGAGCCCTTGCCCGCCCCGGTTGCCCCGGCGATCAGCAGGTGCGTGCCGTGCAGCCTGACCGCGAACGTGCTGCCGTCTTCGCACCGCCCCACCGGCAGCGCCCGCAGGTTCACCTCGTGGGGGACCGGCAGCGCGGGCATTGGCTCGGCCAGGGCATCGCGGCGCACCAGCTCCAGGACCACGGTGCCCGGCACATTCGTCCGCACCCGGCCCAGGTGCGCCCGGAACCCGTGGGCCAGGCCTTCGGCCCGGTTGGCGAAGTCGGCTGGGCTCTGGCCGGATACCAGCGCCACACTCACCCGGTCAACGAATCCGGTTGCGGCGACCCTGCCCAGGACCGGCAGCATGATCCGGCCCTGGTACGCGGGGGCAAGCCTGGTGATCGTCATCACCGCGTGCCAGTGCCGCCGGTAGAACCACCACCGCCACCGGCACCGCGCGGGGGTGCCGACGAACCGGGCGAAACAGTCCGGCCGGATGGCCCGGAGCAATGTCAGGCCCGCCAGCACGCCACCTGCGAGGCCCGCCACGACGGCCCAGCCCGCATTGATCCACAGCATTGCCACGCCAGCGCACACGGCGTCGAGCACAGGGTGGCGGACCGCGAAACGAAGCAGCCGAAACAGCGCCCGGAGGAGCTGAACGATCCAGATCACCGCTTCGGGGGTCCGGTAGACCGGGGACCGCCACACCGGGGAAGCAAACGGATCTGGGTTGTCGACCTGGGTGAACTGCTCGCCGGTCACGTTACGCATATGATCGGGTCCTCTCTTGGTTGCGAGACCTGGGAGATACCGGGGGCGGCAGGAAATGCCGTTTCCTGCCGCCCCGCCTGCATTGTCAGGCTGCGTTGCCGTCGGCAGCCTTGACCTCGTGCGCGGCGTTCAGCCGCTCGCAGTCGACCGCGAACCGCTCAGCCTGCTGGGCCAGTTCCCGGGCGAACTCCAGCGCCGATCGTCAGGATCGGGGTAGTGGCCGGGTAGCTGTCGCACCACACTCGCCAGCTCTCGCCCACGTGCACGCCGATGGACCCGAACGAGCCGCCCTCGCTGCTCACGCCGCCGCGTCCTTCATCTCCGCGCTACCCCGGCCACCACGGCTAGGGGCACGTACCCCGGCCGCTTTCAGCGAGTACGCCAGGCGCCCGGCCTGATTCACGTACGGGGTTACCGCCAGGCCCGTGAATTCCACCGGAGTGAACGGCATCCCCGCCGAGGCTGGCGGCAGCACAGGCTGCACCCGTGCGGCGACTTTCACCCGGACCGTCTTGGCACGAGCTTGCGGGTCGGCATCGATGACCTCGATCACCCACAGCGGCTCACCGGTCGCCTTGTCCTTGGACTGGACGAACCGGTCGCCTCGCGATGCGTCGAAGTCCCGCAACGGCTCGGCCTGTCCGGCCGCGAACGTCCCGTGCGGGAAGGCTTGGCCGAATTCCACCGGGATCGGACCCTGTAGCGCCATCTGGCGCCTCCTCTCGGTCTTGTCGTCAGTCGTACTGACGACAACTTGTCCTGTCGAGTAGAGAATAACCGAACTTTGGCGAGTTGACAAGACGAGTTATCGAGGAGGTGTCACGCGGTGAAGGGGTACACGTCCTCCAGCTCATGAAGATCGCCGGGGAGGACGGCGTCGACAACCTGGAGCGGCCGGTTCTCGGCGTCGTAGACGGTGAGCAGCAGGTTCAGGGCAGCCGCCTGCTTACCGACTTTGAGCAGGCGGGACTCTTCCGCCGTGACTGGCCGGGCGCGGATCCGCTCGGCTACGTGATCGAACCGCAGCCGTTTGAGCGCATGGAGATGCTGGTGGATGCCCCCCGGGATCGGTTCAGGCTTGGTAAGGTCGGTCCCCTCGGCCACATCGAGGGGGAACCACGACGAGAGCAGCTCGGAGGGCTGGCCGTCACGTTCGATGAGCTGCCGACGGAGAAGCGCCGGCGTCCCGGCGGGGGTGCGCAGCAGCGTGGCCACCGCCGACGGCGCTGGTTGGCGCCCGACGTGCAGAAAGACGCCTTGTGTCGCCGTCTCGGCCTCATCGAGGAGTGCCCGCCCTGGGCGCGGATGGTCGGCGAGCACGGCGCGGTTACGTACGAATGAGCCCCGCCCATGCTCACGGTCGATCCATCCTTGGCTCTGCAGGACCTGGAGCGCCCGGACGACAGTCGGCCGGGATACGCCGAACTCGCGGACAAGCTGGGTCTCCGACGGGAGGACTGACCCGTGCGGATACGTGCCATCTTCGATGCGGCGCTGGATCGTGCTCACGATCTGCGCATACTTCGGCGGGGAGAATTCCATGTCCGCCATGTCGACCGCCTAACTACTCATCGACTCGACTTGTCGAGAAGCGTAGCTCTGATCTGCCCAGATGTCACTAGGTAGCAGTCAGAAGCCTCGCCCGTCACTTAGCGCATCTGCACTGAGGCACGGCTCAAGTGCGGGGAGCATCGGCTGCGGTGAACCCCAGCGGAGCTCGAACCAGACAGTCCGGCCATATTCGTCTCCGGACTGCCCCCACCGATCGGCGACCAACGCCACCATGCCCAGGCCCCGCCCATCCTCCGAGATGGCATCGAATGTCCGTGTTGTGGGGGTCTTGTCCGACCCGTCATCGCACACCCCAACAAGTACCGATGACTCGCCGAGGTGGACGATCACCTCGAACCCCCCGCCATTACCGGATGCCGTATGCAGTAGCGTGTTGGTCGCCAGCTCAGACACGCATAAGACCGCCTCGTCGGCTACCGGGCAACCATCCAGCGCCCGCGCCACGAACCGCCGAGCGTAGGCCACCTGCTCATGGCAGCCCGGGAACACGCGCCGCTTCGGCCGGGCCATCGTAGTTGTAATCCTTTCCTCGGAGATCGGCACGAAGGCTGTGCTGATCGCCCATCGCCGCTGGCCGTCACCGTGCGGCGAGTCCTGAGCCTCCGCAGTCGAAGCAATCCGTCTTGCGACCGCTATCTAAGGCGCCGTCGGCCAGTTCGCACGCCACTCGTCGGCGCGACCTCACGAAGATCCACCCCCGGCCTCGGCAGGAGCGGCACCCGGCCAGCTCGGCTATTCGGAGTGCGTTCATGTGGCAAAGATCGCGCACCGCCCGGCTGCAACCCATTACTGCCCGATATCCCGAGACGGGATAGGCTCGCACACACTCATGCCGTACCTGTGCTCGGGCACCTGACCTGACGGAGAGGATGACGGTATGCCCGGACGGGCCGCCGACTTAATCGACATTCCGACCTCGCTCTGGCAGCGAGCCGAGATGACCGAGGCCTTGCGGGGCCGCGACATGGGGCGCGTGTTCCGGCTCGTCCGCCAGTACGCAGGCGCTAGCCAGACCCGGCTGGCCATCGCGTGCGGCATGACCCAGGGCAAGATCAGCGAAATCATGCGGGACATCCAGCACGTCACCGCACTAGAGGTGTTCGAGCGGCTAGCCGACGGGCTGAACATGCCCGACGGTGCACGCATCGCCCTTGGCCTGGCCCCGCGCGCACCCGTGGTCGATGCCGACACGGTTCCGGTCGGGCAAACGCAGCGGGCGCTGCCAGACATCCCGCCGCGGGATGCTCGTCCAGCGGCGGATGGTTTCCCGGTCTTCGATCCCCTTAGCGTGGATGTTCCAGAGGGGGAGGAGGACGAAGACCCGGTGCGACGGCGAACCTTCGTGAGCCTAACGGGCGCGTCGTTGTTTGGCGCGATCCTGGCCAGTGCTGGGCCTGGCGGGCTGGCCGATAGCGTCGAGTCCTTCGCTGCGGTGCTTGCCGGGTATTTGCCGGATACTGCGCCGGGAGCGCTCGACGCGCCGCCCGATCTGTCGGTGCTGAGCGCGGCAGTCGCTAAGGCCAAACGTGATTACCAAGCGTGCCGATACTCGGACGTGATCGATGACCTTCCGGGACTCCTCCCACGCCTGCACGCTGCGTGCGCTGTCCTGACAGGGGATGCCCACCTCCAGGCGCACACGTTGTCGGCCGAGGCTCACCATGTCGCGGCGAGCATCCTGCTCAAGCTGGGTGATCAGGGCCTTGCCTGGCTTGCTGCTGACCGGAGCATGCAAGCCGCCCGGGCCAGCCAAGATCCGCTCACCGTCGGTTCGAGCGCCCGGATCATCACACACGCCCTGATGAGCAGCGGGCACCTCGGAGCTGCCACCTCTGCTGCAAGCAGCCTGGCCGCGCGGCTCGACCGTGATGTTTCGACGCACGATCCTGAGTCGCTATCGGTGTATGGGTCGCTGCTGCTGCGCGGGGCGATAGCCGCCGCCCAGCGCAACGACCGCCATACAGCGCAGGAGCTGCTGACGGAAGCCGAGGATGCTGGCCGCCGACTCGGGACAGAGCGCAACCTGCGGTGGACTGCGTTCGGGCCGACCAACGTCAAGCTGCACCGGGTCAACATCGCCGTCACCCTCGGCGACGCCGGGACTGCCATCGACGCCGCACGCGGCATCAACCTCGATCAGGTCACCGTCACCGAACGCAAGGCGAGCCTGCTCATCGACACCGCCCGCGCATTCCAGCAATGCGGCAAACACCAAAAGGCCTACCTGGCGCTGCGGGCCGCCAGGGATATAGCGCCCGAGGAGATCTCCGGACGACCTGCCGTCCACCAGCTTGTCCGCGACATCATCACCTCGGCACCGCCCGGCGTCCAGCGCCAGGCCGAGCAATTTGCCGACCGGCTCGGGGTTGCCCGGTGACCCAGCCCGCCCGTGTGCTGTCGGTCATCGTCTGCGGCGCTGGTCCGGCATCCGAGGCCGCAAAGCTCGTCAAGCTCGCCCAGCAGCGCGGCTGGACGGTCCAGGTCATCGCCACGCCTGCTGCCCTAGACTTTCTCGATGTGGCCGGGCTTGAAGCCTTGACGGGTTCTCCCGTGCGGAGCGCTTACCGTTCACCAGGCGAGCCGCGCTCGCACAAGGCTGATGCGGTGATCGTCGCCCCCGCCTCCTACAACACCATCAACAAGTGCGCTCAGGGCATCAGTGACACGTACGCTCTCGGCATCCTCGCCGAAGCCGTCAGCTT
>DATIYI010000357.1:0-14297 GCA_035517695.1 Streptosporangiaceae bacterium | reverse complement strand
CGCGATATTACGAACCTGGCTGGTCAGGTTGTTCGCCATGAAGTTGACGTTGTCGGTCAGGCCCTTCCAGGTGCCTGACACGCCGCGGACCTGCGCCTGGCCGCCGAGGCGGCCTTCCGTGCCGACCTCGCGGGCCATCCGCGTGACCTCGTCCGCGAACGCGGAAAGCTGGTCGACCATCGTGTTGATGGTGTCTTTGAGCTGGAGTATCTCGCCCTGCGCGTCGACGGTGATCTTCTTGCTCAGGTCACCGTTGGCGACAGCGGTGGTGACCTGTGCGATGCCACGGACCTGGACGGTCAGGTTGGAGGCCATTCCGTTCACCGAGTCGGTGAGGCCCTTCCATACGCCAGAGGCGCCGCGGACGTGGGCCTGGCCGCCGAGGTTGCCTTCCGTCCCGACCTCGCGCGCGACCCTGGTGACCTCGTCCGCGAACGCGGAAAGCTGGTCCACCATCAGGTTGATGGTGTCCTTGAGCTGGAGAATCTCGCCCTGGGCGTCGACAGTGATCTTCTGTGACAGGTCTCCCTTGGCGACCGCGGTGGCGACCTGTGCGATGCCGCGGACCTGGACGGTCAGGTTGGAGGCCATCCCGTTCACCGAATCGGTGAGGTCCGCCCACACGCCAGAGGCGCCGCGGACATGGGCCTGGCCGCCGAGGTTGCCTTCCGTGCCGACCTCGCGCGCGACCCTGGTGACCTCGTCCGCGAACGCGGAAAGCTGGTCCACCATCGTGTTCATGGTCTGCTTCAGCTGCAGCATCTCGCCCTGGGCGTCGACAGTGATCTTCTGTGACAGGTCTCCCTTGGCGACCGCGGTGGCGACCTGTGCGATGTCGCGCACCTGGACGGCCATCTGGGTCACCTCAGAGGCGTGCAGGGCAAGCTCGCCACCCACCTCGTCGACGAGCGCGGTTAGCTCGGCGAGTGCACCGCCGGAGCCGTTCGGGATCGGGGGCGGCAATCGGCGCGGCCGGAAGTCTCCGTCGCTCAGCGCGGCCAGTGCGGCGCGTATGGGCTCGAGGTCTGCGTCTGAGTAACGCCGGGCCTGATCCGCTGCGCCGCCGTCTTCGCCGTCGCCTGCGCTTTTGCCGTCACGGTTCCGTCGGTTCGCGGTCGTCGTTCTCGCAGCGCGGTCAGCGGTCGCCGGTGGCGCCGATGGCGCTGTGCTCCGTCTGGTGTTCATGCTCCGCGTATTTCGTCGCTATCTAGCCGGGATTAAGTCGCTATCTAGCCGGGATTAATTGGCCTCGCGGGACCGGCCTGTCCAGCCGGCGGACGAAACCAGGTTCGACTCCTTAAGATGTATCACCGTCACGAGTGTGTCACGATGACAGCGTCGGACATTACGTAACGACACCAAGAGGGCATGTGAAGGCGCGCAGCGATCTCGCCGCAAGTGCGGCCTACAAACCGGAGCCTGCCGCCGCTGCCGCCGCACGCCGTTTTGTGCGGGAGACGCTGCGTTCTTGGCAGCTGGCCGATCGCTCGGGTCGGCTTGTCGATGACGCGGTGCTCCTGACCAGCGAGCTTGTGACCAACGCCGTCGTCCACGCGGGAACACAACTGGAAGTCAGCTGTCGGCTGGATGGCAGCGAAGTCGAAGTCGCCGTACGGGACCGGCATCCCGCCCGCACCCTTCGCGAGCCGTATGGCGTCGGCGACGACGCCGATCGAACCAACGGCCGTGGCCTCATGCTGCCCGCCGCCATAGCCTCGTCATGGGGCGTGAGCTACGCGAGGACGGCCAAGGCCGTTTGGTTCCGGATGGCGGTCGCCGACAAGCCGGGCAAGCAGGAGCCGGGCGTTGGCTGGACGGGCGAGGTATTCGGTCACACGCCTGCACAGCTCAGCCCAAGCGCCGCCGGCAGCGAGCGGCGTGTGCTGCCCAGGGATGAGGCAGACGACCCGATGGCGGCGATCGGCCGGCTCAGCTACGACGAACTGCTGCGGCACACCGTGGAGACCGCTCGTGACACGGCGGGCGCCGACGCCGCATACGCGCTCGTCGCCGACGAAGACGGCGAGCTGCGGATACGGGCAGGCGCGGGGATTGGGAACCCGGAGCTCCTGGCCGGCCTCGCCGCGTCCGCGGCGAGGCTGGCAAAGGCGCCTGACGACGTGGGCGGTTCATCTCGGCTGCCCGCGGTCTACGACGATCTGAGCAGGCTCGCGGCTGATGTGCCCGCCGGAGGCGATGCGCCGGTGCCTGCCGGGCCCGGCGCGCCGGGAACTGCCGGGCACGAGTCCGCGGGTACCGCCGGGCACGAGGCCGCGGTGCCCGCCGCGAAGGATTCGGTGGCGAGGTCCTTGGTGACCGTTCCGCTCCTGGCCGAGGGCCGGGTAACAGGCATGCTCGCCGCCGCGGCGGCCGAGCCTGAACGGTTCGACCATGCCGACGCGGAACGTCTGCAACAGGTCGCTGACCGGGTCGCGCTTTCTCTCGAGCGGGCACGGCTCGCCGAGCTCGAACGCACGCGGAGAGGACGGATCAGCTTCCTCGCGGAGGCGAGTGATCTGCTCGCTGGCACGCTTGACCAAGACAAGACGATCGCGCTCGCCGCCCAGCTCGTCGTTCCCCGGCTCGCCACCTGGTGCGCCGTCTACCTGGTGGGAGACAGGGCGGACAGGGCCAACGGGGCGAATGGGCCCAATGGGGCCACCGGAGTTGGCCGCGCCGACGGTGACGACGTCCCGCGTCCGGCGTACGTGTGGCATGCCGACGAGGCCCTCGCTGACGCGCTCGGCGCGTTGCTCGACCGCACGCCGCCGCCGCAGGTGCCGTCGCGAGCGGGAGCACTCCGGTGGTCACTTTCTGGGCCGCCCGCGTCGGCGCTGCCAGCCGGGGCTGCCGATCTGGCCTCCGACGCGGTCTGGTGCTGCCCGCTCGTCGCGCGCGGCCGTGTGCTTGGCGCGTTCGTCATCGGCCGCCCGCGTGGTGACAGGTTCCCGCGCGAGGCCATCGAGATGGCGGAGGACCTTGGCCGCCGGGCCGCGCTCGCCCTCGACAACGCGCGCCTGTACTCCCAGCAACTGCAGACCAGCCGGGCGTTGCAGCGCAGCTTGCTGCCGCCGGAGGTACCGCGAGTGCCCGGCGTGGATCTAGCGGTGGAATACGAGGCTGCCGGGGAGGGGAACGAGGTCGGCGGCGACTTCTATGACGTGTTCCCCGTCGGCGACGGCCGCTGGCGGTTCGCGATCGGCGACGTGTGCGGCACGGGTCCGGAAGCGGCGGCGGTGACCGGCCTCGCCAGGACCACGATGCGCATCTTGGCCAGGGAGGGACGCGGGATCGCCGCGGTGCTCGAACGGCTGAACCAGCTGATCCTCGACGAGGGCCCGCGCGCACGGTTTGTCACGCTGGTGCACGGCGAGATCGTCACCGCGGGTTCGAGTTCTTCACCTAACGGCTCCGCGAGCGCAGGTGCTGCTGTCAATGGCTCACTCGATGGCGGCGTCAATGGCGGCGCGGTCGCAGCCGAGGCGGGCCGCAACGGCGGGATCCCTGCTGGTCCGGTCGCGCCCGCTGATCCGGTCGCGTCCGCTGATCCGGCTGGGTCCGGTGAATACAATGGGCCGGCGGGCTCCGCTGCGCCGGCGGGCTCCGCTGCGCCGGCGGGGCCCGCGGGGTCCGCTGGGTCCGCTGCTGGGTCACGGCCGCGACGCCCGCCCGCGACGCGAGTGTCGCTGGTATGCGCCGGGCATCCGCTGCCGCTGCTGCTGCGGGCGGAGGGCAAACCAGTGTCGGCCGCGAACCCCCAGCCGCTGCTCGGAGTGCTCGATGAGGTCGCATTCCGCACCAAGACCGTAGATCTCGAGCCAGGTGATGTGCTGCTCTGCGTCACTGACGGTGTGACGGAGCGCCGTCATGCCGGGCAGCTGCTTGACGACAACGACGGTTTGAGCCAGCTATTTGGCGAGTGCGCCGGTTGGAACGCGGGCGCGGTCGCGGCCAGGATCATGCGCGCCGTGCGAGATTTCGCGCCGACCCCTCCCACGGACGACACGGCGCTGATCGTAATGCGGGCGCTTTAAGCCTGCAGGGTCATGATCGTGGTACACCGATCAGAACAAATGTGATGAAACGGTAGAAGCTACGCATTTTCATGCCGAACAGCCGGATCACGATCAGCATAGAGCGTCGCGCTGACGCGGCTGCGGCCAAGACGTGGTTCAGGGCAATCGGGCGATCGATTGCTGGCTGCGGAGGGCTTTTTCGACAAGGTCGATGGCGGCGGCCGTCGCGGCGAGCCTGCGGCCTTCCTTGCGGTAGGCGGTAAGCACCGCGCTGCACGCATGGGGTGGCATGGTCGCCGCGAGATCGGTCCGCGCCGTGCGGTATCCCCGCCTGGCGCCCTCCGCGCAGGCATGCACGTGATGACGGGCTAGGTGGGCGAGCGCCACCGGGTACCGGCGCAGGACGCCGTAGAGCCGGTAATCGGGCGGCACGACGTCGAACAGCCAGGCGACCGCCGTCTCCTCGAACCGTTCTGAACCGGGAGGGTGCACCCCGGCCGGCCACCCCGACGGAAGCTGCACGGTCATGCACCGACCCTAACACGTATTAGAATATGTGTTCTACACACGCTCTCGTGGTGCCGTGACCTGACCCATATGAACGAATCCCGAGCGGGCATGAGCGGCGCGGGCGCGCAGCCGTTCGGGAGGGGGTTCGAATAGAATGTGCTGGCCGCGAGATCCAGCGGCACATCCCGCGAACACCCCCAATGGAGCTCAGGCGTCCGCCATGCCCGCACCGCCAGGCACTGTCCCAGTCCCGACAGCCACCGCGACACGCGACGATATACGCAACGTCGCTATCGTCGCACACGTGGATCACGGCAAGACCACGCTGGTCGACGCGATGCTGTGGCAGTCGGGAGCCTTCCGCGCGAACGCGCAGGTCGCTGACCGCGTCCTCGATTCGGGAGACCTGGAGCGCGAAAAGGGCATCACGATCCTCGCGAAGAACACCGCGGTGCACCGCGACGGCATGACCATCAACATCATCGACACGCCGGGGCACGCCGACTTCGGCGGCGAGGTGGAACGCGGTCTTTCCATGGCGGACGGCGTGCTGCTGCTCGTGGACGCGAGCGAAGGGCCGCTGCCGCAGACAAGGTTCGTGCTGCGCAAGACGCTGCAGGCGGGGCTGCCGGTGATTCTGGTGATCAACAAGGTTGACCGCCCTGACGCACGGATCGCTGAGGTGGTCGACGCCTGCTACGAACTGTTCCTCGACCTCGACGCCACCGAGGAGCAGATCGAGTTCCCGATCATCTACGCCTCGGCCCGCGCCGGGCGCGCGTCGCTGACCCGGCCTGCCGATGGCGCCCTGCCGGATTCGCCTGACCTGGTGCCGCTGTTCGAGGTCCTTGAGGGGACGATCCCACCGCCCCATTACGACCCGGCGGCGCCACTGCAGGCGCACGTGACGAACCTGGACGCCTCCTCCTACCTGGGCAGGATCGCGCTGTGCCGGATGATGTCGGGAACGATCTCGCGCGGCCAGCAGGCAGCCTGGTGCCGCCGTGACGGCAGCATCGAACGGGTGAAAATCACCGAACTCTACCTAACGGCCGCGCTGGACCGCGTCCCCGCCGAGTCCGCGGGGCCCGGGGACATCATCGCCGTCGCGGGAATTCCCGAGATCATGATCGGTGAGACCCTTGCCGACCCGGACGACCCGCGCCCGCTGCCGTTGCTCACCGTCGACGAGCCTGCCATATCCATGACGATCGGCGTCAACACCTCACCCATGGCCGGTCGCGCCAGTGCCAGTCCTGGGGGCCGGCCCCCAGGAACTCCCCGGCAAGAAACGAAGATCACGGCACGGCTGGTGTCCGCCCGGCTGGACCGTGAGCTTGTCGGCAACGTCTCCATGCGGGTGCTACCGACGGAGCGCCCGGACACCTGGGAGGTGCAGGGCCGCGGCGAACTCGCGCTCGCCGTGCTGGTGGAGACCATGCGGAGGGAGGGCTATGAGCTTACGGTCGGAAGGCCCCAGGTGGTCACCCGCCAGGTCGGCGGGATGGTGCATGAACCGGTGGAGCGGCTCACCGTCGACGTACCTGAGGAATTCTACGGCCGGGTCAGCCAGTTGCTCGCGGTCCGCAAGGGCCGGCTCGAGCACATGACCAACCACGGCAGTGGCTGGGTCCGGCTCGAGTACGTGGTCCCTGCCCGCGGGCTCATCGGTTTCCGCACCGAGTTCCTCACCGACACGCGCGGCACGGGTGTGGCCCATCACGTGTTCGACGGGTACCAGCCGTGGTTCGGCGAGCTGCGCACCCGGCCCTCGGGCTCGCTGGTGGCCGACCGCGGCGGATCCGCGACGCCGTATGCGATGTTCGGGTTGCAGGAGCGGGGATCGCTGTTCGTGTCGCCGGGCACCGAGGTCTACGAAGGCATGATCGTCGGCGAGAACTCCCGCCCGGGTGACATGGATGTGAATATCTGCCGCGAGCGGAAGCTGACGAACGTGCGCCAGTCGACGGGGGAGGAACTCGAGCGGCTGGTGCCGCCTCGGCTGCTGAGCCTGGAGCAGGCGCTCGAGTTCTGCGCCGACGACGAGTGCGTGGAGGTCACACCCTCCGCCGTGCGCCTGCGCAAGGTCGTGCTCGACGCCCGGGAGCGCGAGCGGATGCGCGCCCGCCGCACCCGCGCCCGCGTCGGGCAGTAGCGGCAGGCGCGCCAGCAGCCTAAGCCACGGCAGCAGCGCGGGCGGATCAACCCGGATAAGGCCAATCGAGGCGGACTCGCACCGTCGGCCATGGTCGTTACGAGTCACCGGCTTGTACCGATTTCGTCAAAACACCGAGAGTGCGTTGCGAAATCGTAGCTTGAGGCGCAAGGTATGCCCTGATGACCGCCCCACCGTATGGCACGCGCAAGGTCGTCGGCCTGCAGCGCGCCGTCGGCGCGCCACGTCAGCCCAGGGAAAGGACGCGTGCATGTCACAAGCATTGATCTGGCGCCGTGCGGTCACCGCCGCGGTGGCGGCCGTGGCGCTAGCAGTCGGCGGGCTGGCTGCGGCAGCTACCGCGCGGGCGGCGACGCACCGATTGGCGATTCCCGCCACTCACCCACCCTGGGCAACCACCCACGGCAACGGGGCGGCGCCGGCGGTCAACGCCGGAACCGTGAACGCCCGGATCTACCTGGCCGGGCGCGACTCGGTCGGCCTCACCGCATACGCCAGCGCAGTGTCCACCCCCGGCAACGCGCTTTACCGGCACTATCTCACCCCGGCGCGGGTAAGGTCACAGTTCGGCCCGACCGCTGCCCAGATCACGGCGATCGAGTCCTGGGCCAGGTCGGCTGGCCTCGCAGTCACGGGTGTGGACAGCCAGCTGGCAGGTTACGTCTCGGTGACCGGCTCAGTCGCGGCGGCGCGCAGCGCATTCGGCGTGAGCTTCGGCAAGTTCAAGGGCCCCGACGGCCACATGTACCGCGCGCCTGAACAGGCGGCCAGCGCGCCGAGCTCGGTTGCGAGCTCCATCCTGACCATCAGCGGCCTCGACACCGCGCCGCACGTGGCGAAGCCGGCGGACGCGCTCCCGCCGCCCGGGCCCAACTACTGGGTGGCGCCACCGTGCTCGAGCTACTACGCGCAGAAGATCGCGACCAGCGAGCCCACGGCCTATGGCATCCACCAGCCGTGGAACAACTGTGGTTACACCCAGCGCCAGATCCGCGCGGCATACGGCGCGCGGAACTCCGGGATGACCGGCAAGGGCCAGACCGTCGCGGTCGTCGACGCGTACGCGTCGCCGACGATGCCTGGCGACGCCAACCAGTTCGACACGGTCACCGGCGACCGGCCGTTCCGCCCTGGCCAGTACGAGCAGTACCTGCCGTCGACGACGTTCACCGACACCGCAGCGAACTTATGCGACGCACAGGGCTGGTACACCGAGCAGACGCTGGACATCGAGGCGGTGCACGGTCAGGCGCCGGGCGCCAACGTGCGCTTCGTCGCAGCAGCCAGCTGCCTCGACCCTGACCTGGCAGATTCGCTGGCGTTCATTGTGAACAACCACCTGGCAAGCATCGTGACCAACTCGTGGGGCGATCCCGCAGACGACGAGACCACGCTCACGGCTGTCTTCGACCAGATCTTCCAGGCCGGCGCGGCGGAGGGCATCGGCTTCTTCTTCTCCTCGGGCGACCTCGGATACGAGTCACCGAGCGAGGACCCAGCCTCGGACGTGCGGCAGGTTGACTACCCGACGTCCAGCCCTTGGGTGACGTCCGTCGGCGGCACCAGCCTGGCGATCGGCAAGCAGAACAACTATGAGTTCGAGACCTCCTGGGGCACGCTGAACAACCCGCTCGCCCCGAGCGGGACCTCGTGGTCGAGCCCGCCGCCAGGCGTGTACCCCGCCGACTACGACGGCTCGAGCGGTGGCGGCACAAGCACGCTGTACCAGCAGCCCTTCTATCAGCGCGGCGTGGTGCCCACCGCACTGTCGACACAGCTACCTGACGGCACGATCAGCCCGACACCGATGCGTGTGGTGCCTGACGTGTCCGCGCTCGCCGACCCAAGCACGGGCATGCTCATCGGGCAGACCACGCTGCAGCCGGACGGCACGACCTACGCCTTCTCGCTCAGCCGGAACGGCGGCACCAGCGTCGCCTGCCCGGTATTCGCCGGCATCGAGGCGGACGCTCAGCAGGCGGCCGGCTACCCGCTTGGCTTCGCCAACCCGGTGATCTACGACAGGTACGGCACGTCCGCGTACCGCGACGTGACCGACTTCCCGTTCGGGCCAGGCATCCGGCTCGCCCAGGTCCGCAACAATTACACCGACCCATCGACCAAGCTACTGCCGCTCGTGACCTACCTGCGCACGCTCGGCGTCGACGGCGAGGGTGCGGACGCCCTGCCCGCCACCAGCGGCTACGACGACTCCACAGGCGTTGGTTCGCCCGACCGGTACATCCAATCCTTCTTCCACTGACACTCCCGCTGACGGCGGGGACGGTCCAGGCGGGCCGTCCCCGCCGTTCTTGCTGCGGCGAGGACGGCCTCCCGCGCCGCGACTGTCAGCTGCCGCGCGATGCGGCATCGATTGCTGCGGGGGGATCCCGGGGGTCGTCCCTTAGCCAGTGGCCACTCACCCGCGCCTGTGCGCTTCGGGCCGATTCAGGTGGCATTCAGCCAGATGAAGCTGCCGATGCCGACCACCAGGCAGTAGATCGCGAACGGGGTGAGTGTCCGGGTCTGGAAGTACTTGGTGAGGAAGCGAACAGACACGTACGCGCCGACGCCGGAAAGCAGGCTGCCGACCAGGATCTGGCCGTGGATCCCGTTACCGAGCGAACCTGTCAGGTCGGGGATCTTGAGCGCTCCCGCTGCCAGGATGACGGGCGTAGCGAGCAGGAACGCGAACCTCGCGGCATCCTCGTGCGAGAGGCCGCGGAGCAGACCGGCCACCATGGTGACACCCGACCGGCTGATACCGGCCAGCAAGGCGAGGATCTGCGCGGAACCGATGATCACGGCTTGGACGTAACCGATGTCGGCGAGCCGCCGGTCCGAGGCCAGGTCGAGTGCCTCCTCCTGTTGCCGCAGTGCGCGGTGGCCGGTCGCGTGCTTGCCCGGCCCGCCGGAACGTTCCAGTTCGGCCGCCACCTCCTCGTCCGCACGGCGGGAGGCCTTCCTGCGCAGCCGTTCACCGCCGAGGAGGATCAGGCCGTTCAGGGTCAGGAAGACCGATGCGGGGATCGGCCTGCCGAGGAGCACACGGAACGCTTTTTCGAGCGCCAGGCCCGCGATGCCCACGGGAATGGTGGCGAATATGATCATCCAAGCGAGCCGCTGGTCACCGGTCTCGATCCGGCGGTCGCGGATCGAGGAGAAGAACCCGCCGACGATCCTTACCCACTCACGCCAGAAATAGATCACCAGCGCGATCGCCGTTGCGACGTGCAGCCCGACGATGAATGCCAGATACGGCGATTCCTTGGCGGACACGTTCAGGTCGTGCGCCCATTGGCCGCCGATGATCGCCGGGAGTAGCACGCTGTGGCCGAGGCTGGACACGGGAAACAGCTCGGTCACGCCTTGCAGCAGACCGATGATCGCCGCTTCCGGATAAGTCAGGTGACTCATGAGAGCCTCTCGCTACGGCGGGAACCCGCCCTCCCCGCCTCAGACCGGTAATCATGCCAAACTGCCGCAGCGCTCTGGCGCGCAGATGCCATCTCTGCCTGCTCCGGACCGTGGCATCCATGATCCCGGAGCGTTTTCAGGTATGTATCACCTGAGCATGCTCCGAGATCATGAAAAGGCGGGCGAGCCGCGCGTTACCTCTAGCCAGGTACTTTCGGTGTATCGTGCGGCTGCCGCCGGGTGATCTTCGAGCCGAGCCACACCAGCGGATCGTACTTGCGCCCGACCACGCGTTCCTTCATCGGGATGAGCGCATTGTCGGTGATCTTGATATGTTCCGGGCACACATCGGTGCAGCATTTGGTGATGTTGCAGTAACCGAGCCCGAAGTCGTCCTGCGCGATCTCCCGCCGGTCCGCGACATCCAGTGGATGCATCTCGAGTTCGGTGATGCGCATGAGGAACCGCGGGCCGGCGAACGCGCCCTCGTTGTCCTCGTGGTCCCTGATGACGTGGCACACGTTCTGGCACAGGAAGCACTCGATGCACTTGCGGAACTCCTGCGAGCGCTCAACGTCCACCTGCGCCATCCGGTAATCGCCGGGTTTCAGCGCTGGATCCGGGGTAAACGCGGGTATCTGCCGCGCCTTCTCGTAGTTGAAGGAAACGTCGGTGACCAGGTCGCGAATGACCGGGAACGTGCGTATCGGAGTCACCGTGAGCGTCTCGTCCTCGGTGAAGGTGTTCATCCGGGTCATGCAGGCGAGCCGTGGCTTGCCGTTGATCTCCATCGAGCATGAGCCGCACTTGCCCGCCTTGCAGTTCCACCTGACGGCGAGGTCGGGCGCCTGCGTGGCCTGCAGTCGGTGCAGCACGTCGAGCACCACCTCGCCCTCGTTGACCTCGACCTGGTAGTCGGCGAGCTCACCCTGCCCGGCGTCGCCGCGCCACACGTGCAACTGTGCCTTGTAGGTCATTGCGTCTTCTCCTGCGCGGTGGCTGTGTCGACTTGCGCGGGCGCCGCCTCCGGTACAGCGGCGAGCTCCTCGGCGGTCACGTATTTCTTCAGCTCGTCGCGGTCGAAGAGCCTGAACAGGTCGCCGCGCATCGGCTCGAGCTGCTGACGTTTCAGTACCACCCCGTTCAGGGCCACCCCGCCGCCGCCAAGCGAGCAGATCAGGTTGACCTTGCGCCATTCCGGCGACATCTGCGGGAAGTCGTCCCTGGTATGCCCACCACGGCTTTCCTCGCGCTCCAGGGCGGCGCGGGCGATGCATTCAGAGACAAGCAACATGTTCCGCAGATCAAGTGCCAGGTGCCAGCCGGGGTTGTAAGCACGGCCGCCGGCCGCGCTGACCGAGGCTGCCCGCTCGCGAAGCTTGTCCAGTTGGCCGAGCGCGCTTACGATCTCGTCCGCGCGCCTGATGATGCCGACGAGATCGTTCATCATCTGCTGCAGTTCGCCGTGCAGCGTATAGGGACTCTCGCCGGTCCCGGCGGCGTGCCGCTCGAACGGCGCCAGCGCCTCCGCCCGCGCGGCGGCCACCTCGGCGTCGGGCGCGGCAGGCCGCGAGCCGATCCTGTCCGCATACTCAGCGGCGTACAGGCCCGCGCGCCGCCCGAATACCAGCAGGTCGGACAGGGAGTTGCCGCCAAGCCGGTTGGAGCCGTGCATACCGCCAGACACCTCGCCGACCGCGAAAAGACCCGGCGTGAGTGCCGATTCGGTGTCCGGATCCACTTCCACCCCGCCCATCACGTAGTGACAGGTGGGGCCGACCTCCATCGATTCCTTTGTGATGTCGACGTCGGCGAGTTCCTTGAACTGGTGGTACATGGAGGGCAGCCGCTTCAAGATCTCCGCGGCGGGCAGCCGGGTCGATACGTCAAGGAACACGCCGCCGTGCTCGGTCCCTCGGCCGGCCTTGACCTCGGAGTTGATCGCACGGGCAACCTCGTCGCGCGGCAGCAGTTCGGGCGGGCGCCTGTTGTGCTCGGGATCGTCGTACCAGCGGTCGGCCTCTTCCTCCGTGTCCGCGTATTGCGCACGGAACACGTCGGGCACGTAGTCGAACATGAATCGCTTGCCCTCGGAGTTGCGCAGCACGCCGCCGTCGCCGCGCACCGACTCCGTGACGAGCAGGCCCTTCACCGACAGCGGCCAGACCATCCCGGTCGGATGGAACTGCACGAATTCCATGTTCACCAGAGTCGACCCGGCGAGCAGCGCGAGCGCGTGCCCGTCGCCGGTGTACTCCCACGAGTTGGAGGTGACCTTGAACGTCTTCCCGATGCCTCCGGTCGCGAGCACCACGGCTGGCGCGTCGAAGACGAGGAACCTGCCCGTGTCCCTGGCGTAGCCGAACGCCCCAGCGATCTTGCCGCCGCCCATTAGCAGGCGGGTGATAGTGGTCTCGGCGAAGATCTTGATCCGCGCCTCGGGGTCGCCATGCGTCACGGCGTCTTCCTGCTGCAGCGCGACCACCTTCTGCTGCAGGGTACGGATCAGCTCGAGCCCGGTCCGGTCGCCGACGTGGGCGAGCCGCGGATACTCGTGCCCGCCGAAGTTGCGCTGGCTGATCTTCCCGTCCTTGGTGCGGTCGAACAGCGCACCCCAGGCCTCGAGCTCCCATATCCGGTCGGGTGCCTCGTTGGCGTGCAACTCGGCCATCCGCCAGCTGTTCATGAACTTGCCGCCGCGCATCGTGTCGCGGAAGTGCACCTGACTGGTGTCGCGCGGGTTCGCGTTACCCATCGCAGCCGCGGCGCCGCCCTCGGCCATCACGGTGTGCGCCTTGCCGAACAGCGACTTGGAGATGATCGCGGTCTTCTTGCCCTGCAGGCGTGCCTCGATGGCGGCGCGCAGCCCCGAACCGCCCGCTCCGACCACCACCACATCGTAGGAATGGCGTTCGATCTCACTCATCTTTGGTGCTCACCTCAATTGAAGAACCGGAGGTCGGAGATTGCGCCGCTGGCCACGAGCATGATGTAGAGATCGGTGAGCATCAGCGTGCCCAGCGTGGTCCAGGCAAGCTGCTTGTGCCGCGCGTTCAGCTTCGAGACCTGCGTCCATATCCAGTATCTGGCGGGATGCTTCGAGAAGTGCTTGAGCCGGCCGCCGGTGATGTGCCTGCACGAATGGCATCCCAGCGTGTACGCCCACAACAACACAACGTTAACCAGCATGATGAGAGTGCCAAGGCCGAATCCGACCCCGCCTGTCTTGCCGTGGAAGGCGTCGATCAGGTCGTAGGTGTTGAGCACGGAGACGAGCACCACAATGAAGAACAGGTATCTGTGCAGGTTCTGCAGGATGAGCGGGAGCCGCGTCTCCCCCGTATAGCGGGCGTGCGGCTCGCGCACGGCGCACGCTGTCGGTGACTGCCAGAACGATCTGTAGTAGGCCCGTCGGTAGTAATAGCAGCTCAGCCGGAAACCGAGGATGAATGGCAGCGACACGATCGCGTAAGGGACGATCGAAGGAACCTTCGGGAACCAGGTGCCCAGACTACTCGAGCCTGCGGCGCACGCGCCGCTGATGCACGGCGAGTAGAACGGCGTCAGGTAGTGGTACTGCGGCACCCAGTACCACCGGCCCATGAAGACGCGTACCACCGCGTACAGCACCCATATGGTGAGCAGCACGGCAGTGACGGCGGGTTCACGCCACCAGGGGTCGGTCCGCAGGGTCCGGGCAGTGATCTTCGCCCGGGTCCGCTCCGGCGTCATCGTGGTCTGCGTCATCGCCCGACGCCTCCGTTGCTCGCGTGGATCATCTCTGCGCTACCCGGGTCGGCCTTGGCAGGGGGGCCGGGTCGCGCGCTGCTGACGAACCCTATTGCAGTCCATCTCAGCATGCGGCATGGGGTTCGCTTCGGCGCTGTGACTCTCGCTACATTCTGTGATTCTTCCGGCATCCCTATCTGCCCTGGAGCGTGCGGAGGCGGGCGGACTGCTGCCGCGTGGATCGGCCTTGCTGGCGACTCTGACAGGTTGTCAAGTGCTACCGAAAGGGTGAGCGTGGTTCTGGGTTGGCGCTCGCGCAATAATTAATTCCCTTCATTCGGGCGTGTCGTGTCGCCGGGCGGGTCTGCTGGGATGGTGTAGTTCCAGTTGCCGTGGAACTGGTGGCGCATTAGGTGCCGGGCCTCGAATGCCTTCATGTCCTTGTCCGG
>DATIYI010000356.1:0-2083 GCA_035517695.1 Streptosporangiaceae bacterium | reverse complement strand
GCCCTGCGCATACCGATGTTCTTCGGCTGGCTGGCGGCGTTTTACAACGCCCCAGAGGGCGTGGTCACCCCGCTCGCCCGGGACCTGCACGGCGGCGCGGCCGTCGTGGGCGTGATCCTGGCCACCGAGGCTCTCGGGGAGACCATAGGCGCGATCGTGATCGGCCGCTTCGTCGCTCCGCCGACACGGCTGCGGGTCATGGGCCCGCTCGCCGTCACGGGCTGCGGGATTCTCGCCTTGTTTTTCTTGCAGCCCGATCTGCCCGCATCACTCCTCATCTTGTTCGCGTCGGGTCTGGCGTCGGGCTACCAGATCGCCGCCAATGCCGCCTTCGTGACCGCGGCACCGCGCGAACAGCGCAGCCAGGCCTTTGGCCTCGCGCAGGGTGGCATGAGCCTGGGCCAGGGAACCCTCATGATCCTTGCGGGAGCCGCCGCGGACCACTTTTCCCCGGCGTGGGTCATTGCGGTATGTGGCACCGTCGGTGCCGTCGTCGCGCTCGCGATCGCCGTCAGCTGGACCCGCGAGCGCAGGCGACCGCGGAGCGGCCACCTTCAGCACTAGGGTCAGCCCCAGCCGGTGGTGCGCATGGCGGGCTCCTCTCTGTGGCGAGATGGTGTGGTGCGTGGTCCGGGGTCAGCCCCAGCCGGTGGTGCGCATGGCGGGCTCCTCTCTGTGGCGAGATGGTGTGGTGCGTGGTCCGGGGATCAGCCCCAGCCGGTGGTGCGCATGGCATGCTCCTCTCTTTAAGTGCTCGCGTGGATCCTCTGGGTAACTAACTCGAACGTCCGGCTGCGTCCGCTGGTTCAGCTTCCCGCGCGCACGCGCACTCCCTCCCGCGCGTTCTGCAGAACGGCTGGGCGTTGCGGGTACCCATTTTGTGGCCCGCAATCGCGTCGGTGGGGTGCTTTGCGGCTAATGTCGGAAATAATCCGCGCGATCGTAGCTTTATGCAACTGCTCTGATACGGAGATAGAACATTGTTGCGCCCGCTGCCCAAAGGGGAGGTATTCTTCTGCCGGTGAGTAGCCGGGTTTTCACGTTTTGCGCTCTCCCGGCGTGACCGCGGGGGAGAATAGTCCGACGAGCTTCTACATGGGTGGCGAGGCGACAGCCGTATGAGCGAGGCACCGATGCTCGTGGCCCGTCGCTGGCTGCGGCGATCGATCGCCGTTCGCAGCTGGCCGCTTTGGGCCTTGCCGCGCTGGCTCGTCGTGTTCATTCTCGCGGTCATCGCCGCGGACCTGGCCGCCATCGGCGTCGCGGCGTCGTTCACCACGATCACCAGGAGCAACCTGGCCCTGTTCGGCCTGTTGCTGGGCTGCACGGCAGCCTCGGTGGAGCTGACCAGGAAGTCGGGCGAGCAGGGCGGCGTGATCAAGGACGTCCACGGCGTGTGGGAGCTTCCGGCCGCCATCTTGCTGCCTGCGCTTTATGGGCTGGTCCTGCCGATCATCCGGGTAGCCCTGGTGCAGGGGCGGGTCCGGCGCGCGCCGGTCTACCGCAGGGTTTTCACCGCGGCCGCGCTCAGTCTCTCCTATGGCGCCGCGTCGGTGACCTTCCACGGCCTGTCCGGCCTCATACCGCAGGACACCGGGGGGGCGCTCAGCCACGGCACGGTGTGGACCCTGGTGATAGTGGTCAGCGTGCTGGTGAGGGAGACCGTAAACAAGGCCGCGGTCCTGACCGCGGTCAAGGCCACCGATCCGGGCGCGACGATCCGGGCCGAAGTGTTCAGCCGCGAGCCGTTGTACAACGATGCGGCCGAGAACTGCACGGGCATCCTGGTGACGTACGGCGTGGCTGGCAACCCGTTGCTCGCGCTCGCCGCGCTGCCCGTGGTCACCCTGCTGCAACGGTCGCTGCGGCATGTCCAGCTGGTCAACGACTCGCGCGCCGATTCGAAGACCGGCCTGCTCAACGCGGCCACCTGGGAGCGCGAGGCGACCGTGGAGGTGGCCCGGGCGGTGCGGACCGGGACCCCGCTGGCGATCGCCATGCTCGACATCGACCGGTTCAAGGTGATCAACGACACCTATGGTCACCTGGCCGGCGATCAGGTGCTCAAGGAGCTCGCCCGATC
>DATIYI010000355.1:0-33546 GCA_035517695.1 Streptosporangiaceae bacterium | reverse complement strand
GCGCCGCCCGTGCCTGCGCAGGCGGCAGCTCCCGCGCTGAACCTGCTCACCAGGACGCCGTCGCCGAGCTGGGTGACGAGGTGGCCGAGCCATGCGTCACTGCGGTCAGGGAAATCCTGCCGCCAGTGACTGCCGCGCGTCTCCTTCCGCCGCGCCGCCGCCGCTACCAGCGCCGAGGCAACCAGATGCAGGTTCGTCGCCTCCCATGCCTCGGTGCACGGCGGGCCGGGTGCCCGCTCGCGGAGCCGGTGCAGATCCTTAGCTGCCGACTCGAGACCAGCCCCGTCACGCAGGACGCCCGCGCGGCCGGACATGACCTGTTGAAGTTCACCTCGGGCATCCGGGCTGATCAGGCCCGGCGGCCGGTCATCGGGCGCCAGGTCCGGCTGTGGCGGCAGATCTGCCGCGAGGCATTCGCCGATCCGCTCCGCGAACACGAGACCCTCCAGGAGGGAGTTGGACGCCAGCCGGTTCGCACCGTGCACCCCCGTGCAGGCGACCTCGCCGCAGGCGTAGAGGCCGGGAACGCTTGTCCGCCCCCACAGGTCTGTGCGTACGCCACCGCTCGCGTAGTGCGCCGCGGGTACGACAGGCACCGGCTCGCGCACCGGGTCGATCCCGTGCTGCCTGCAACTCGCCAAGATGGTGGGGAAACGCCGCTCCCAGGTACGGCGGCCGAGGTGACGGCCGTCCAGGTATACATGATCGGCGCCCGTCGCGGCCATCTGGTTGACAATCGCCTTGGCGACCACGTCGCGCGGCGCGAGGTCGGCGAGCGGGTGGCGGCCGGTCATGAAGCGCGTCCCCGCCTCGTCGACAAGGAAGGCGCCCTCGCCCCGCACCGCCTCCGACACCAGCGGCTGTCGGCCTGCTGGCCCTTCGCCGAGCCACAGCACCGTCGGATGGAACTGCACGAACTCCAGGTCCGCGACGTCTGCGCCGGCCCGCAGTGCGAGCGCGACCCCGTCACCTGTGGACACCCCGGGATTGGTGGTGGCCAGGTAGACCTGCCCGAGTCCTCCGGTCGCGAGCACGACGGCCCGCGCGTGCACCGCGCCCACCCCGTCCCGCTGGCCTTCACCCATCACGTGCAGGGTGAGACCGGCAGCCGGGCTGCCGCCGGCGCGGCGGCCGGTGCCCCGGGCGCTGGCGGCGGGACCGCTCGCGCCGCGACCGCCGATGCCGCGGAGCACGTCGAGCACGAGCGCGTGCTCAATAATCTCGATGCCCGGATCGGCGTCCGCTGCGGCTTTCAGCGCGGTGACGAGCGTGCGTGAAATCTCCGCGCCAGTGGCGTCGCCGCCCGCGTGCGCGATACGCGGGCGCAGGTGACCGCCTTCACGCGTGAGCGCAACCGCGCCGTCGGCTGCCGTGTCGAAGCGCGCGCCGAGCGCCATGAGCCGCCGCACCGCTCCCGGGCCCTCCATGACGAGCAGACGGGTCGCGGTCTCGTCGCACAGGCCGCCACCCGCTTCGAGCGTGTCGCGCAAGTGCTGCTGCGGCGAGTCGCCCGGGCCGATCGCTGCTGCGATCCCGCCCTGCGCCCACCGCGTGGATCCGGCCTCGACGAGGGACTTCGTGACGAGCAGAACGCGGCCCGCCCGGCGGGCGGCCAGCGCCGCGGTCAGGCCCGCCACGCCCGATCCCGCGACCACGACGTCGGCCTGAACGGTCCAGCCCGGCGCGGGTGCCGCCAACCGGGAGGCAATGGCCGTCATGCCCGTTCCCGCGGCCAGAACTCGAGCATGGAGTTGTCGATGAGCCTGGTGGCGCCTACGCGCGCGGCGAGGGCGAGCACGGCGGGCCCCACGTGGTTCTCACCGACCGGGGTGAAAGTGCCCGGCTCGGCGAGCGAAAGGTAGTCCACTTTGAGCGGCGGGTCGGCCGCCGCGGCGGCTGCGAGTACCCGCTGCGCCGCCGCGACCGCCTTGCCCGGCCCGTATGCAGCCTCCTCGCGCGCCGCCTGAAGGGCGCGATTCAAGAACTGGGCGGTCGACCGCTCCGCGGCCGACAGGTAGCTGTTCCGGCTGGAGACGGCAACCCCATCCGGATCACGGACGGTCGGCACGGCCGCGATCTGGACGCCGAGGTCAAGATCGGCCACCATGCGGCGAACCAGGGCGAGCTGCTGCGCGTCCTTCTCGCCGAAGACGGCGATATCCGGTCGGGTGATGCCAAACAGTTTGATCACGATTGTCAGGACGCCGCGGAAGAAACCTGGCCTGAATTCGCCCTCGAGCCGGTCGCCTACGGAGCCGGGGTCGATGGTGACCATGGGCGGTTCGGCATACATGTCGGCGGTGCCTGGTGCGAAAAGGACCGCCACACCGTCGTCGTGGCAGACCTTAATATCTTCGTCCAGCGTCCGCGGATAGCGGTCAAGGTCGTCCCTCGGCCCGAACTGCAGCGGGTTGACGAACACGCTCACGATGACGGACCCACCGGAGCCTGCGAGTTCGCGGGCGCGGCGAAGCAACCCGCGGTGACCGGCGTGCAGCGCTCCCATCGTCGGCACGAGCACAACCGGGCTGCCAAGCCCCTTCCTGGCCGTGGCAAGAGCGGTGCGATCGCGGACGAGGGCCGGGATCATTCTGGTGCTCCGCTCAGGACGTCGAGCAGGCGCTCAGCGTCCTGCGGTCTGAGCATCCCCGCGGCGATCGCCCGGTCGGCGGTCAGCCGGGCCATGGCGATGTATGCCCCGACCGCGGCAGGCGGCGACGCCTTCTTGAGAACCTCGATGTGCCGAGCGACGGTTTCCGCGTCGCCGCGCGAGACCGGGCCGGTCAGGCCACCGATCCCGAGCTGCAGGGCGTTGTCAAGGGCTGCGGAGACAAGCGGGCCGAGCAGCCGCGCGGGATCGGGCACACCGGCGGCACGCAGCAGTTCGGCCGACTCGGCGATCAACGTCGTCAGGTGATTCGCGGCGTTCGCCAGTGCGGCGTGGTAGAGATCCCTGTCGTTCTCGCAGATGACCACGGGCTCGCCTCCCATCTCGATCACCAGGGCCTGCGCGACAGGCTCGAGCGCCTGCGGAGCCGTCACGCCGAAACACACGCCAGGCAGGCGGTCGACGTCCTCGCGCCGGCCGGTGAAGGTCATCACGGGATGCAGGGCGAGCGGCAGCGCGCCGCGGCGAGTAGCCGGATCGAGCACCGCCGTGCCGTACCTGCCGCTCGCGTGCGCGAGCAGGCGGCCTTCCAGAGGCGCGCCGACCTGCGCGAGACCAGACACCAGCGCGGGCAGCGCATCGTCGGGCACGGTCAGCAGGATCAGATCGGCGGCCGCTACGACCTCCGGTGGGTCAGCGAACACGGCACCTGGCAGGAGGCGGCCCGCCCGCTCCCTGGACGCGGCGGAAACGGCGGACACGACGACGATGCGATGGCCCGCACGGGCGAGGGCCGCGCCAAGTACGGCACCGACGCGCCCAGGGCCGACAACGCCAACCTTGAGCCGGGCAGGCCGGTCACCGGCCGCAGCCTGCGCTGCCCCCTCGTCGCGGGCTGCCCCGCCGTCACGGGCCGTCCGCACATCGCGGGCTGCCCCGCCGTCACGGGCCGTCCGCACGTCAAGGGCTGTCCACATGTCAAGGGCTTTCCGAACGTCGCAGGATGCCGCGTGGCGGGCTGCCCCCTCGTCGCGGCTGGGCACCGCTGCCCCGCTGCCAGGATGCGGTACTGCAGGATCCATCTCGTTCCAGTCCTCGCCGGGTACCGGACGGCGTCACAGCTCAGCATAGGCGAGGGCGGGCGGACCGCCACCGCTGGCACCGCGTGCCGCCGCAGGTGATCAGGCAGGCGCGAAAGCCGGGCCGGCCTGGGTAGCGTCGACGGCGTGTGGGTGACGTGGCGGTCAGCGATGCGCGAGGCCTTGTATGGAGACGGCGGGTTCTACTCCCGGGGCGAGTGCCCGGCCGACCATTTCCGCACCTCCGTCCATGCGTCGTCGCGGTATGCCGACGCGGTGCTTGCTCTGATCGACAGCGTCGACGCTGCACTCGGCAGGCCCGACCGCGTGGACCTGGTCGATGTCGGATCCGGCCAGGCAGAGCTGCTCGCTGGCGTGCTGCGGTCGGCAGAGCTGCGGTCGGTAGAGCTGCGGTCGGCAGAACCCCGGCTGGCCGACAGGATAAGAGCGTGCGCCGTCGAACTCGCGCCCCGTCCTGCCTCGCTTGACCCGCGGATCCGCTGGCAAGCTGCCGCGCCCAGGGCCATCCACGGCGTGATCCTGGCCAACGAGTGGCTAGACAACGTTCCGCTTGATGTGGCCGAGCTCGCGCTGGACGGTCCGCGACTCGTGCTCGTCGACCCGGCGACAGGAGCGGAACGCCTGGGCGGCCGAATCAGCACGCGAGACGAAGAATGGCTCGCCCGGTGGTGGCCGCTCCGCGAGGTCGGCGACCGGGCCGAGGTCGGCCACCCGCGCTCGAGCGCGTGGGCGGCCGTGTTCCGTGGGCTTGCCCGCGGCGCGGCGGTCGCGGCCGACTACGCGCATGTGGCCGCGGCCAGGCCAGACGCTGGCACGCTCACCGGATACCTCGATGGTCACCAGGTGGCTGCCGTTCCCGACGGTTCTCGTGACCTGACCGCACATGTCGCCCTCGATGCGTGCGCGGCCGCGGGGGTGTCGGCCGGCGCGACCGCCACGTTGCTGACCACCCAGCGGAGTGCGCTCCGCGCGCTCGGAGTCAGCGGCAAGCGGCCGCCGCTCGAGCTGGCACGGCGCGACCCGCGCCGTTACGTCGCCGAGCTTTGCGGAGCCACCGAGGAAGCCGAACTGCTCGACCCCGCAGGTCTCGGCAGGTTCGGCTGGCTCGTGCAAACCGCGGGCATGCCGCTGCCCGGCCCGCTGGCACACCTCAGCGATCAGAGATGACCCCTGGCGGCGGCCGGGCGGGCCGCAGGGCCGGCGGGCCGCGGGCGGGCCAACGTGGCAGCATGGCGCCATGGCCGAGCGCATAGCGGGGGTGGCGACTGGCGCTGCCGCGTGGGGACTTGCGCCAGCAGCGGCACCGGATCACACGGCACCGCCCACCCCGAGTATCCGTCAGCAGGCCGACGACCTTGTACTCGACATCGGGCCACAACATCCGTCCACACATGGCGTGCTCAGGCTCAGCCTAGCCTTGGACGGCGACCGGATTATGTCAGCAAAACCGGTGATCGGTTACCTGCACCGGGGCGCAGAAAAACTGTTCGAGGTGCGTGACTACCGACAGATCATCATGCTCGCGAACCGGCATGACTGGCTGGGCGCCTTCGCGAACGAGCTAGGGATCGTGCTGGCGGCCGAGCGGCTGCTCGGCCTGCAGGTCCCCGAACGCGGCGTCTGGGCCCGCACGTTGCTCGCTGAGCTGAACCGGGCGCTGAGCCACCTGATGTTCCTCGGCTGCTACCCGGAGGAATTGTGCGAGGGCGCGCGGGAACCGGCCGGGGTGCCCGGCGCTTTGCAGGCACGGGAGACTCTGCAGGCGGTCATGGAGGAGATTTCGGGTGGCCGGATGCATTACATGTTCAACCGGGTCGGCGGGCTGAAGGATGAGCTGCCCCTCGGCTGGCTTGACCGGGTGCGGGCGTCAGTTGCAGACACCAGGGCAGCGCTGGCGGAAATCGAGGCGATCGTCTTCGGCAGCGCGGCCTTCAGGCGCCGTACCCGCGGGATCGGCGGGCTCACCCGGGACCAGGTGCTCCAGTACGGGGTAAGCGGCCCGGTCGCGCGCGCCGCGGCCGTGGACTTCGACCTGCGCAGGGACGAGCCGTACCTCGCCTACGGCGAGCTAGGCGACGTGCTCAGAATAGCAACCAGGCGGGACGGCGACTGCCTGGCGAGGTTCGAGTGCCTGCTTGACCAGCTGGCGGTGTCACTCGATCTCGCGGACGCGTGCGCCAGGCGGCTGGCGAGCCTGCCGCGTGGACCCGTGCACGTGCGGCTGCCCAAGGTGGTCAAGGTGCCTGAAGGGCATGCGTATGCCTGGACGGAGGCACCCCTGGGTATCAGCGGCTACTACCTCGTATCGAAGGGCGACAAGACGCCGTGGCGGCTCAAGCTGCGGACCCCATCGTTCAGCAACGTCCAAGCGCTGACGGAAATGCTGCCCGGCAGCATGGTCTCCGATCTGGTGCCTATCCTCGGCTCGATGTTCTTCATCGTCGGCGACATCGACAAGTAGGCAGGCTCAAAGCACGTACCTCAAGGGGTCACGATCCCTGATCCTGTCGATTTGCGTGCAAATAGCGCAGGCAGGTTAACACTGTTGCGGATCATGCGCGTTTCGCTCCGGCCATTAGCGCTCACGTTGCCAGGCGGGGCTGGTGCCGTTCTCCTCATCTGGCTGCTTCGGAACCCGGCAGCAGTACTCCAGATACAGGGCCGCCGCAGCGAGCACCACGGCCGCGGCAAGCGTGCCAAGCGCGACGAATGCGTCATGGCGGGGAAACGCTTTGTCCAGCGATCCCGCCACGTAAAGAGAGAATCCGGCCGCCACGCCGCCGATCACCGCGGCCGCGTACACGCTTGCCTTTGCCAGAGCCGCCACCCGGGCGACCGCGATCCCCTCCACCGGCTTGGCGCCGGGACGCTGGTGGATCCTGGCGCGCAGCAGCATCCCGCTGTAGGCCTCGACGAGCGCAACGATGACCATCGTAGGCACCCCGCTCCAGGGCAACGGCGGCAGCACGCGGTAAACCAGCCTGAGGACGAGCCAGCATACGGCCGCGCACAGGGCGGCGACGAACAGGATCGGGCCGATCTTGGTGGGCTTCATGGTGATCACCCTGGGGGGTGGATGGCGAGGTCCGCGCGGCGTCGCACTCGGGCACCGGTCGCGCAAGCAAGCAGATCGGCCACCCGGCCCCGGCCCGGTATCTCGGCGTCTGGATCTGCGTCGAGCCATGGCGCGAGAACGAACGCACGTTCGTGCGCGCGCGGATGCGGCAGGGTCAAGTCCGGGTCATCGCTGACCGCGTCACCCCACGTGATGATGTCTATATCGAGCGTACGCGGCCCCCAGCGGGCCCCGCAGGTGCGGTGGAACGCCTTCTCGATGCCTTGGGCGAGATTGAGGATCGCCGCGGCGTGGTGCGTCGTTGCTGCGATCAGGACCGCGTTGAGATAGTCAGCTTGCGCTGGCCCGCCGACTGGTTCGGTTTCATAGACCGGCGAGACCGCGACGAAGCTCACGTCGGGCGCGTCGGACAATGCGTCGACCGCGCCCTGGAGGTTCTCCATGCGGTCACCCAGATTGCTCCCAAGCGCCAGCACGACGCGGCGGGGCTGCGGCCCATGAGCAGCCGCGTGCCGCTCAGCCGCTCGCCGCCGATCCGGGCGCCGCCGATCCGGGTGCCGCCGATCTGGGTGCCGCTGATCCGGGTGCCACTGATCCGCTGGCCGCTCAGTCGCACGTTTACCTGCCGTCATGTCCGCCGCCGCGAAATGGTCACCGCGACGTCGTCGAACGGGAACGGTACGGGTGCTTGGGGCTTGTGCACGGTGATCTCCACCTCCGTCACGGCGGGTTCGGCCAGGCACGCGTTGGCCAGCCGCTGCGCCAGCGTTTCGATGAGCCGTGCCGGCTCACCGCTGACGATGGCGGCGAGCCTGGCGGCCAGGCTGCCGTAATCGACCGTCTGGGCCAGGTCGTCGGCCGCCGCGGCGGGTCGGGTATCCAAGCCAAGTACGGCGTCCACGACGAAGTCCTGACCGTCAAGGCGCTCACGGTCGTAGACGCCGTGGTAACCACGCGCCCGCAGCCCTCGCAGCGCGATCTGGTCGGCTGCGCGCCCGGGGAGGCGACCCCCAGGAACCCCGGGCTCCGCTGCCGGCCCGGGGGAACCATCCCCATCCCCGGGAACCCGGCGCTCCGCCACCAGCCCGAGGGATCCAGC
This sequence comes from Streptosporangiaceae bacterium, assembly GCA_035517695.1. Taxonomy (GTDB): domain Bacteria; phylum Actinomycetota; class Actinomycetes; order Streptosporangiales; family Streptosporangiaceae; genus DATFVJ01. The sequence goes on along the minus strand of DATIYI010000355.1, from coordinate 25,663 downwards.
CACGGGAACCCGGCGCTCCGCAGCCGGCCCGGGGGAACCATCCCCGGGTATCCAGCGCTCCGCCACCAGGCCGGGGGATCCAGCCACGGGAACCCCCTGCTCCCGAGCCGGCTCAGCGGGCTGCGCTGAGGTCTCGGGCAGTTTCCGCGCGCTCACTCATCCTCCGCTCTGAGCATGACGGGCGAGCCGTGATGCAGCCATAGCCGCCAGCCTTGCCCGGTTCGGACGAACGCGTTCGTCGTCGCCACGTTCCCGCCGGCAGCAAACCCCGCACCGTCCTCGTCCGACGCGGTAATGATGTTCTCCGCACAGGTCAAAACCGCGATATCGCCGGAAACCTTGGTCACCACGTCGGTAAGAACGAACTGGATGTACGAGGTATTCGCCATGATCAATGCCCATGACCGAAGCACCGCGCCGCGACCGCGGATCATCGGGCCGCCCGGGTGAACACACACGACGCTGCCACCTGCGTCCCTGTCAGCCGCCCACACCTCGGCCATGCGATCCAGATCGCCGGCTTCGAACGCGGCGTAGAACTCGGCGTTCAACTGCTCGATCGCCGTGATCTCAGAGATTGACATGGCCGCCCCCTGCGCTGGCCCCGTCAGCGACGTCACCGAACCCCGCGTCGGCGTGCCCGAGGCCCGCTTGCCGCCATGCCGCCGCAACCCGGACCGCGTCCGCGTTGGGCGCCACCCGGTGGACTCGCACGCACCAGGCGCCCGCGGCAGCGGCGAGCGCGGTCACCGCGACCGTAGCGTCGTCACACGCGGTGAACGACCGCGGCGTGCCGTTCGGCGAGCCGAGCAGCCTGCCGAGGAAACGCTTCCTCGAGGCACCCACAAGGACAGGAAACGGCCTCGCGCCGCCCAGGTCGGCGACGGTGCCGAGGTGGGTAAGAAGCGCCCAGTTGTGTTCCGGCCGCTTCGCGAAACCAAGCCCGGGATCGACGATGACAAGCCTCGGATCGACGCCCTCCGCGATCACCGTTTCGACCCGGCCGCGCAACTCTTCGCGCACCTCGCGCACCACGTCCTGGTACACGGCTCGGCTGTGCATGTCGTGACTGTGGCCGCGCCAGTGCATGACCACGTACGGCACCCCTGCCTTGCCGACCAGTCGCGGCATGGCCGGGTCGGCGAGGCCGCCGCTGACGTCGTTCACCACGCGCGCTCCGGCCGCTACGGCGACCTCGGCCACCCCTGCGCGCATCGTGTCCACGCTGACGGGTACCCCCTCGGCGGCAAGGGCGCTGATGACCGGGCCCACCCTCCGGAGTTCTTCCGCCGCGGATATCCGCTGGGCGCCTGGACGCGTCGATTCACCGCCGACATCGACGATGTCGGCGCCCGCCGCCACAAGCTCAAGGCCGTGCCTGATCGCATCCTCGGCCCCGTACCAGGCACCGCCATCGGAGAACGAGTCGGGCGTCACGTTGATCACGCCCATGACCAGGCACCGGCCAGGATCAGCAAGCCCGGCAAACGAAGGTGCGCTGGCCTGCCCGGCTGCCTGCGGGCCGACATGCCCCATCTCATTCACCATGGGCGCAAGCCTATGCGCGCACGTCACGCGCGCGGCGGGTGCGTCCTCAACCTGCGGCGCAGCTTGCCGAGCCCGAGCTTGCGCGCGAGCGTACGTGGCTTCAGCTGCGGCCAGACCAGGAATGCCTCGGCCTCGAGGGCGGCGATCGCGATCCTCGGCGTGTCCCTGGTGCTCGGGAAGACAAAGAACCGCGGCTCCCAGATCGGGCGAAACTTGGCATTGAACTTGTACAGCGACTCGATCTGGAACCATTTGGACAAGAAGACCAGGATCGACCGCCACGCCCGCAGCACCGGGCCTGCACCGATCCGCTCACCACGTTCGAGTGCGGACCTGAAGACCGCGAAGTTGAGCGAGAGCTTGGACACGGAAAGCTCGGGTGCGGCCTTGATCGTCTCAGTGATGAGAAAGTCGTTAAGTCCCGGCTGCGACTGCCTGTCCCTGCGCATCAGGTCAAGGGAGAGCCCATCAGGGCCCCAGGGCACGAAGTGCAGCAGCGCACGCAGGACTCCGTCCTCTGTCGCGGAGGCGACGACGCACCGCTCGTCGCCAGGTTCGCCGATGCGGCCAAGGGCCATGGAGAAGCCCCGCTCGGTCTGGCCGCCACGCCAGGAGTCCGCCTGATGGATGAGGCTGTCGATTTCCTCCTTGGGAATGTCGCCGATCCGGCGTACCTGGGAGCAGTAGCCGTGCCTGGCCACTCGCGATACCATCTGCCGCACGTTACGCATCGCGCGGCCTTCCAGGCTGAATTCCGCTACCTCGACGATGGCCTCGTCGCCCAGTTCCAGCGCGCTAAGCCCGCCCTCGCGGCACCAGACCTCGGCGCCGACCTCGCTGCAGCCCATGACGGCAGGTACCCAGGCATGCCTGGCCGCCTCGTCAAGGAAGGCATGGATCGCACCCGGCCACGCCTCTGGATCTCCGATCGGGTCGGCCGCGGCAAGCATGACCCCCGACACCACGCGGTATGCGATGCATGACTTGCCCGTCGGTGACCAAATGACGCTCTTGTCGCGGCGCAGCGCGAAATAGCCGAGCGAGTCGCGCTCCCCATAGGTGGTGAGCAGCTCCCTGATCCCCTCCTCGTCGCAAGCGCTAAGCTGCGCCACCGGCTTGGCCGGCCGGAAGAACAGGTAGGCGGTCACCAGGACCGTCAACAGGCCGAGTGCGCTGGTCATCAGATGGAAGGTGTCAGTACGCCCCTCGTTGGCGAACCGGATCGGGCTGGTGATGCCGACCAGTTCGTAGGCGACGTACCGCACCTGCTGGGTGAGCGAGTAGCTGGCCGAGCCACGGCTGAGCCTGATGTATCCGAGCGCGATGACGATATCGGCGACGACGAGCACGGCGAGCACCCACAGTGCGCGCCAGCGCGTCCGTGGATCACCGACCGCGTAGAACTCGTCACGGAAGTAGAGCAGCGCGCCAAGCATCGCTGCGGCCACGACCGCCTGCGCGAGCTGCGGGCCGTGCGCGATGTGAGTCACGATGTTGACGGCGAGGAGGAGCGTCACGGCCTGCCACGCGCGGCGCTTGCGGCGGCGCAACGCGTGGGCCAGCATGATCAACAGCAGGCCGCTGATGACGTCGAGGGTGCGCGCGGCATTGACGAGGCCGCCCGGCACGACCCTGCCGATCCGGTGGAGCCGCTCGTGGAACTCGGGGTCGACCACACCGAGCACGTTGTACACGCCGATGAGCAGGGACAGCCAGCCGGCCGCGGTGGGTACCCAGCTGCGCTGCCGCCTGCGGTCGGGCGAACGAGGCCTGCGGTCGTGCCCATCGCTGCCGGCCGCCCGGCCAACATCGCCGGCCGGACCACCATCGACATGTTCGTTAATCTCAGACACCTTGGCTGAACCCCGGATCACGGGCCATCAGCGTAGCCACCGCACGAACATCGTGCGTTCAAACGCGTGCAATGGGCAAGGGGCGGCAAGCTGCGAAACCCAAAAGGAACGCATAGCTCGGGCCAGGTGTAACCCACGACGGCCCGAAGCAGGCGGGTTCCGGCGGCCTGGCACCGTCAGCGACGGCCAAAGATCAGGCTCAGCGCCTCGGCACGGGTGCGGTCGGAATCACGGAAATCGCCCCTGACGGCGGAGGTCACGGTCTTCGCACCCGCCTTGCGTACCCCTCGCATGGTCATGCAAAGGTGTTCCGCCTCGATCACCACGATCACGCCGCGTGGTTCGAGCACGCGCATCAGCGCATCCGCTATCTGCCCGGTCATCCGCTCCTGCACCTGCGGCCGCCTGGCGTAGATATCCACCAGCCTCGCCAGCTTCGACAGCCCGGTGATCTGGCCCTTGTCGTTCGGGAGGTAGCCGACGTGGGCTATCCCGAAGAAGGGAACGAGATGGTGCTCGCAGGTGGCGTACACCTCGATGTCCTTGACGAGGATCAGCTCGTCATGATCGGCGTCGAATACTGTGCTCAGCACGTCCTCGGGATGCTGCCGCAAGCCGGCGAACTGCTCCGCGTACGCGCGCGCCACCCGGGTCGGCGTGTCCCGCAGCCCGTTCCTGTCGGGGTCCTCGCCAATCGCGAGCAGGATCTCACGGACAGCGCGCTCGATGCGCGGCTGATCCATGTCAGCGCTCGACGCACGGCTGATCCATGTCAGCCGTCCTGGCCGCCACCGGGCCTGGTGTGCCTGGTACGCCCGATGTGCCCCTTGATGTCGCTCTGCTCGCCTATCGGGGACCCACCGATGATTCCCGACTGACCGTTGCCCTGCCCGGCGTGGTCGGTGCCGTCCTTCGCCGCCGTCAGCGCGAGTTCCTTCGGAGTGAGCACCGGCGGGCGGTCGGATGGCAGCCGCTTGCCGTAGCCGGTGTAAGACCCTCGGGTCGGGCGCTTCTGCACCGGCGAGAAGACACGCATGACCTCGTCCCTGGACAGCGTTTCCTTGTCCATGAGCTGCAGCACCAGGTTGTCAAGCACGTCGCGGTACTGGACCAGGATCTCCCACGCCTCGTCGTGCGCGGACTCGATGAGGCGCCTGACCTCGTCGTCGATGGACGAGGCGATCTCCTCTGAGTAATCCCTGGTGTGCGCCATCTCGCGGCCGAGGAAGGGCTCACCATCGCCGGTACCGAACTTCCTGGCACCGAGCCGCTCGCTCATGCCGAACTCCGTCATCATGCGGCGCGCGATCGACGTGGCCTTCTCGATGTCGTTTGCCGCGCCCGTGGTGGGCTCATGGAAGACAAGCTCTTCCGCCGTGCGCCCGCCAAGCAGCATGGCGAGCTGGTCCATCATCTCGGACCGGGTGATGAGGAACTTGTCCTCCGTGGGCAGCGCCATCGTGTAACCGAGCGCGCGACCGCGCGGCAAGATCGTTATCTTGTGCACAGGATCGGCGTTGGGCAGCGCGTGACCCACGAGCGCATGGCCGCCCTCGTGATAGGCGATGATCTTCTTTTCCTTCTCCGACATCACTCTTGACTTGCGCTCTGGGCCGGCCATCACCCGGTCAATCGCCTCCTCGAGCATGGCCATCGAAATCTGCTTGGCATTCATCCGGGCCGTGAGCAGCGCGCCCTCGTTGATCACGTTGGCGAGGTCGGCGCCGGTGAAGCCGGGTGTACGCCGGGCGATCGTTTCGAGATCCACGTCCTGGGTGAGCGGCTTGCCGCGAGCATGCACCTGCAGGATGCCGCGGCGGCCGAGCATATCCGGGCGGTCAATAACGATCTGCCGGTCGAAGCGCCCGGGCCGCAGCAGCGCGGGGTCCAGGATGTCGGGCCGGTTCGTCGCCGCGATGAGAATGACGCCGCCCTTGATGTCGAAGCCGTCCATCTCCACGAGCAACTGGTTCAGGGTCTGCTCGCGCTCGTCGTGGCCGCCACCGAGGCCGGCGCCGCGATGCCGTCCGACCGCGTCGATCTCATCGATGAAGACGATGGCAGGCGCGTTCGTCTTCGCCTGCTCGAACAGGTCGCGGACCCGGGAAGCGCCGACGCCCACGAACATCTCGACGAAGTCAGATCCGGAAATCGAGTAGAACGGCACACCGGCTTCTCCGGCGACCGCACGGGCGAGCAACGTCTTGCCGGTTCCCGGCGGGCCATAGAGCAGCACGCCCTTCGGGATCTTCGCCCCGATTGCCTGGAACTTGGCCGGGTTCTGGAGGAACTCCTTGATCTCCTGGAGCTCCTCGATCGCCTCATCCGCCCCAGCCACGTCCGCGAACGTGGTCTTGGGCGTGTCCTTGGTGATCAGCTTGGCGCGGGACTTGCCGAAGTTCATGACCCGGGACCCGCCGCCCTGCATCTGATTCAGCATAAACAGGAAGAACAGAACGATAAGGGCGAACGGCAGCACATCGATGATGAGCGAGAAGAGTGAGTTCCCCTTGGGGACCTGGACGTTGTAGTTGGGGACGTTGCCCTTCTGCACCTGGGTCTGGAGCGTGTTGGCGAGAGACTGGCCCTGGTTCCCGACCCAGGAGGCCTGGTAACGGCTGCCATCCTTGGCGGTGACCTGGATTGTCTGATCCTTGTCGATCAGCGTGGCCGACTTGACGTTGCCGGTGTCGATGAGCTGAACGACCTTGGACGTCGGGGCCTGCTTGTAAGAGGGACCCGAGTTCGCGTAGTCGAGCACGACAAGCAGCAGTATCGCCGCCGCGACGATCAGCAGCAGCGGCCCGCGGAAATAGCGCTTCACATCCATCGATCAACAACCCCGCCGGCTCGGGGTCGGTCCCTCCTGACCAGCGTCATGTCCCGCCGACTCCCGGCGGGATAGCCTGTCGCCTCAGTGCCCATGCCTTGCTTCCTTCTATTCCCCGAAGCGGCTCCGGGGATGTCTGACGGTACACCGGCCCGCGTGCCTGCAGTACCCAAGCTGATAACACACGTTATGCGGGAATGGCTGGGCACTCCTGCTCCAGCAACAACGTCAATCATCGCGCACTCTGTTCCCGTGGTCGCGGCGCAGGTGGCCCGGCGCCGTGAGCCGTGGCGTTCGCCCCGGTCGCATCGCTTTCATTGCGGCCCGCCGCGGGAACGCCTCCGTACACGTGCGGGGCCAGGGTGCCGATGAACGGGAGATTCCGGTACCGCTCCGCGTAATCGAGCCCATATCCGATCACGAACTCGTCGCCGATCTCGAAACCTGTGTAGGCCACCTCGACGTCCATCCGCGCTGCTTCAGGCTTGCGCAGCATCACGCACACCCGAACAGAGGCGGGGTCGCGCGACTTCAGGTTCCCGACGAGCCAGGACAGGGTCAGGCCCGAGTCCACGATGTCCTCGACCACAAGGACGTTACGCCCGGTGATATCGGTGTCCAGATCCTTCAGGATGCGCACCACGCCTGACGATCTCGTGCCGGAGCCGTATGAGGACACTGCCATCCAATCCATCTCAACTGGCAGGTGGATGGCCCTGGCCAGGTCGGCGAGCACCATCACCGCGCCCTTCAGCACCCCGACGAGCAAAAGGTCCTGCCCGGCGTAATCGGTGTCAATCTGTGCTGCGAGCTCAGCGATGCGCGCCTGCAGCCGGTCAGGAGTGATCAGTACCTCCTTGAGATCGGCGCTCATATCGCTCGCGTCCACCGGCTCCCTCCCTACGACGGCCCACGGCCGCGGTGCCCTGCGGCCTTCGGCTACAGGTCCTTAAGGCGTCGGGGCCCTTCCCCGGCCCGGCGCCCGGCTGTTTCTCCGATCACGGCTTCGCCCTCGCTTGTGAAAAGCAGCCTCCCACACCGGCGTAGTGCGCGGACGCCTCCCGGCAGATCAATCCATCGCTGGCCGCGCCAGCCGGTCAGCAGCTCCTCAAGCTGCCCGATGTGGCGCGCGCTGAGCGCACCCGCCGGGCAGCCCGCAGCGACCGCACCGCCGTGCAGCACACGGGACCGCACCGCACGGGGCAGCGCGCTGAGCGCGGCTGTGTCCAGGCCACCGTCGTCGCCGCGCAGCCGTTCTGCGGCAAAATCCGCCCACTGCGCCAGCGCCTCGTCATCCGCGCGCAACTGGCCCGCTGTCCGCGCAAGTGCCGCGGCGACGCCTGGGCCGAGTGTCCGCTCCAGCGTCGGCAGCGCCTCAGCGCGCACCCGGACCCTCGCGAACGCCGGATCCTGGTTGTGCGGGTCGTCCCAGACCTCAAGGCCGAGCGCCGCGGCGGCCGAGCGGGTGACCTCGCGCCTGACGCCGAGCAGTGGCCTGCGATAACGGCCCGCGCGGGCCGGCATGCCCGCGAGGGAGCGCGCACCCGATCCGCGCGCGAGGCCAAGCAGCACGGTCTCGGCCTGGTCGTCCAGGGTGTGGCCGAGCAGCACGGCCGGCGCGGCGCGGCGGCACGCGACCTCGTCGAGTGCCGCATACCTGGCGGCGCGCGCGGCAGCCTCGGGGCCGCCCGACCGGCCGACCGAGGCGGTCACAGGCTCTACCGGCTCGAGGCCGAGCTCGGTGAGATGGACGGCGACGCGGCGGGCCCGCTCGGCGGAGCCCTGTTGCAACCCGTGATCCACGGTGACGGCGCCGCCCCGCAGGCCGAGCCTTGGTGCGGTGAACGCCAGCGCCGCGGCGAGGGCGAGCGAATCGGCTCCGCCCGAGCAGGCGGCCAGAACGATCGCGCCAGGCGCGATGTCGCCTATCGCCTCCCTGACCGCACCGCGTACCGCGGCGACCGCCGGATGCGGCCCCACCGGCGAATCCTCAGCCCTGCCCGGTCTCTGCCGACGAAGGAAGAGCAGGGCCGCCCTTGATCACCCGGTACACCCAGGCGTCTGGACGGGCGATCTCGGCCCTGGTAGGAAGCGTCTGCGGCGACGTCCACACCTTGTTGAAGCCAGCCATGCCCACCTCGCCGACGACAGACCGGACGAAACGCGCACCCTCGGCGTACTGCTTGAGCTTGAGGTCGATGCCGAGCAGCCGCCTGAGCGCCTGCTCCACCCGGCCGGCGGAGTGACGGCGAGCGGCGAAGCGGGCCCTGATCTCCGCCACGGAAGGGACAACCTTCGGCCCCGCGGCATCCATCACGTAATCGCCATGACCCTCGACGAGAGTCATGACCGCCGTCAGCCGGTCAAGCGTGGCTCGCTGGCGCGGGCTCTGGATCGCCTCGATGAGGCTGTCACCACCGCCGCCACGCACCGCCCCCGAGACGACATCAGCCGCGGCGCGGAGGCGCTCAATGATCGCCGCCGGATCGAGGTCGGAGGCGAGCAAGAATTCCGAGATTTGCTGCTGCACGTAACCACGCAGCCAGGGCACCGCGGTGAACTGCATCCGGTGCGTCTCTTCGTGCAGGCATACCCAGAGCCTGAAATCGCGGCTCTGCACCCCGAGTTCGCGTTCCACCATGACGATGTTCGGCGCGACAAGCGTCAGCCGGCCAGCGGGAACGTCCGTTGGGCCGCCCGGATTCTGCCGCGCGAAATCTTGCGTCGCTGATCGGCCATCCGCCGCAGCGCCGTTTGCCGCGCTCACGGTGACAGGCTCGTCGCCAGGCTCGTCGCCAGGAACTGCGGCAGCTGCCGGGTCCGGCGGCAGGAAGAGCTCGTACTGGCCGAGCACGCGCCCAGCGAGAAAGGCGAGGATCAGCCCCATCTGAACGCCGGTGACCCTGGAGCCGACCGACCCGAGCAGCGACCCGGCGGCGGGCCATGCACCTGGTTTCTCACGCAACTGCTGCGCGAGCGGATCAAGCACCACGCGGAACCCATCGACATTCGCCCGGATCCAGCCCGCCCGGTCCACTACGGCGATCTGCCCCGCGCTCTCGCTGCTGACCATGCCGGTGACCGCGTGTACCGGCTCCTGCACGGCAGCCGCGAGCTCGCGCAGTTCCGCCACGGCACGGCGCGCTTCTGACAGGCTCACCTGCGGGCCCGGCCTCGCCCACCGCACTCCGGTGGAGACGGCCAGGTCCCAGTCGATCATCTGCGTGCTGCTCACCCCTCCACCGTACGCGCTAGCGGTGAATGCGAATGCGTCCGCGCGAACGCGGATCCGCCGCACACGCCCTAGCGGCAGCCGCAGCCTGCGAGCGCGGCCGCGAGCTGGTCAAGGACCGCAGCGGAGGCGGTCATCGTCTCGGCGGGCACATCATTGATCATGAAAGCGAACGAGAGCAGCCGGCCGTCCTTGTCCACTACCAGCCCAGCGAGCGCACGCACATTGTCGAGGGTGCCGGTCTTGGCCCGCACGAGCCCGACCGCGGGCGCGCTCAATTTCGTGTCGAAGCGGTTCTCTGCCGCGGCCAGGGTGCCAGAGAAACCCGCCACGGGCAGGCCCGTGATCACAGCGCGGAGCTGTGGGTGCCGCGGCGAGGCGGCCAGCGAGATCAGCCGGGCGAGCGCGCTCGGCGCGACGCGGTCATCGGGCGAGAGCCCGCTGCCGTCAACGGTGTAAATGCCAGCGGCCGCGCCGAGCTTGCCCAGGGTGGCCCGCACCGCCGCCGCACCGCCACTGAATGACGCGGGCCTGCCCGTCGCGATCGCCACCTGCCTGGCGAGCGCCTCGGCGATGTCGTTGTTGCTCTCGATCAGCATCCACTCCACGACGTCAGCGAGCGGCGGGGACTGGACCTCGGCAAGCTCGGCCGCGCCCGGCTCGGCCCGCTGGATCCGTGGCCCGCCGACGACGGCGATCCCCCGCGCGGTGAGAAAGGACGCGAAGGCACGCGCAGCATCCGCGGCCGAGTTCGGCGAGCGTGGCCGGTAGTTGGACGGATCGTCGGCGTCCTCAGGGGTGCCGGCTGCGGTCAGCCGCCCCTGATCCACTTCGAGGGCGCTGACCGGCGTCACGTCTCCCGTGCTCACGTAGCTTGGCGACCAGCCAGGTGCCACGGCAGGACCGGTGAAAAGCGAGGTGTCATAGCCCAGCTGGACCTTGGCGATGCGGCTGGCCCGCAGCGCCTTCGCGGTCGCCGCGGCGAGCGCCGCCAGTGTGGCGGGCCGCGGATAATCGGCGGCTGGCGGCTGACCGGCCGCGAGCGTCGGATCGCCACCGCCCACAAGAACAATCTCACCCCCGGACGAGCCACGCACGACCCGGGTGGCGAAACGGGCGCGTGGCCCGAGGACGGTGAGGGCCGCGACCGAGGTAGCGAGCTTGTTGGTGGAGGCAGGAGTCAGCCCTGTAGTGTCGGCCTTGCCGAAAAGGACCTGCCCGGACGCCGGGTCGGTGACCACCGCACCCACTCGCGGGCCGAGCGTGGGAGACGAGAGCAGCGGGGACAGGTCGGCGGCGAGCCCGGCGGGGGTCGGCAGCAGGCCCGATCCGCTGTCGGGCGCGAGCACGCTGCCGCCGCGCACGACGGGACGCACGGCCACCCGCGGCTCGGCGCGGCGGGCCCGCAGCACGCCAGTGAGCGTGACACCCGCCGCGATGGTGAATACGTTGAGCAGGGCCAGCGTGGCGAGCGCCAGGTAACGTGGGCGGCTCAGCACGGCATAACCCCTCGCTGGATGCGGGATCCTCTTTACGACTGGAACTACCCCAACAGCTGGAAGTGCCCAGTCGGACAATGAAACCCAGGCTGTCATGCGCGGCCGCACGGCCAGGCACCAGAGTCAATCATCGCCGAGGTCTGGAGTGCCCGCGGAGCGCGAGGAGTCGCATCGTGGAATTTGACATCGTGGTAGAGATACCGCAGGGCAACAGGAACAAGTACGAGATGGATCACGAGACCGGGCGGATCCGGCTGGACCGGATGCTTTTCACCTCGACCAGGTACCCGGCCGACTACGGGTTCATCGAGGGAACACTGGGCGATGACGGCGACCCGCTCGACGCGCTGGTGCTCCTGCAGGAACCAACATTTCCTGGCTGCGTCATCGCATGCCGTGCGGTCGGCATGTACCGGATGCGCGACGAGAAGGGTGGCGACGACAAAGTGCTCTGCGTCCCCGCGCGTGATCCGCGGGTCGAGCACATTCGCGACATTCACCACGTGCCCGAGTTCGACCGCCTGGAGATCCAGCATTTCTTCGCTGTCTACAAGGCACTGGAACCTGGCAAGTCGGTGGCGGGAGCGGCGTGGGCCGGCCGGACCGCGGCCGAGGCGGAGATTGAGGCGTCACGCAAACGGCTGGCGGTCCGTTCGCCGTAATGTGCGGCGTCAGGCCGGACGGGTGGCGCCGATGAGTCCTGGCTCGAAGATGCTGTCGATCCGCACATCCACTCCGGTGTAGGGCGCGTCGACCATCATGTTGTGGCCGATGTAAATACCCACGTGATGGATGGTGCTCGGATCGGATGTGTTGGTTGCGAAGAACACGAGGTCGCCACGGCGCAGCTCGTCAATAGGGATGTGCGGGCCTGAGGTCCACTGCGTGCCGGTCCAGTGATCAAGCTGAACACCCGCCTGCTCCCAGGCGCGCATGGTCAGGCCCGAGCAGTCGAAGGACGACGGGCCCGCGGCGGCCCATACGTACGGCTTGCCCAGTTGCCGCAGTGCCCAGCTTGCGGCAATGTTCCCTGCGCTCTGCGACGCGCCGGCGGCAGCGTCAGACGCATAGACCCAGGCCGGCGCGGAGCTGCCGGCACCGACGGCGCCAGCGGCGGTGGCCGCGCTTGCCGCAGCAGCCAGTTCGATAGCGCCGACCTTGGCGCGGGCCGCGGCAAGCTGGCTTGCCAGGAGGTTCCTTGTCGCCCGCACCGACCCGAGAACCCGTCGCTGGCGGGAGACGGCCGCCTGGGCGGCCACCTTCAGCGTGGCGGCCCGCCGCGCTGCCCCCTGGCTCGCCCGCAGCGCGTCCCGCGCCTCGCCGCGGAAAACCCGCGCTACCAGGCTTGAGGCAACCGCGGCCGCCAGGACATCGCTGTCGTGCGCCCCGATCACCTGAAGCGTGCCCGCACGGTCGAAGAACGCCTGTGGACCGCCCGGGCTGCCGATCATCGCCGCCATCGAGCCGAACCCGCCATCGGTCTGATACGCCACGCTGGCCAATGCGCCGACGGCGCCCCGGCGAGCCGCCTCCGCGCGCGCGGCGGTCGCGAACTTGTCCTGCGCCACCCGGTAGGCCCCGGTGGCCCTGCGCACCGCGACGACGGCGCCGTCGTAACGCTCGACCAGCGTCTCGGCCCGTGCCTCGAGCTGTTCAAACCACCCCTGAGCGGCGGCGAGGCGATCAGCGGCGCGGCTTGCCGCGGCAGCGCGCTGAGCGACCGCAGCGCGGGCCGAGGTCAGATCCTGACTCGGGGGGACGGGGGATGTGGCGGACGCCGTTTCCTGCGTCAAGCGCAGCGGCGCCGCCTGCGGCCCCGCGATGAGCACCATGGCCACGAGGATTCGCGCCGGAATGCGGCGGACCCGCGCTCCCATCGCGTCACCTCCGTGCCAAGCGCTGAGCGGGCACCCGTCAGCTGGCTGTAGCTGTGCGGCCGCCTGCTGAGCGCAGGACCGCATGATCCAGCATTCCACGATCTCACGCTAAGTAATCGGATTATTTCTTTCTGCTGCCTACCGGCTTCACGGGCGGCGGTACGCCGGCGGCACTTTGGCGGCACAGATGGCCGTGGTGGCTGAGCGGTTACGCAGCAGGCTGGAAGTGCGCGACACTTGTAACCGAAATAGCGAGGAGGATCCGGTGGACCAGGCCGACGACGTGCTGGGCCGGGCGCCGCTCTTCGAGGCGCTCGATGAGGGGGCGTCTGCGGCGCTGCGCAGCCGCGTCGAAGAGATAGAACTCACTCGCGGTAACCGGCTGTTCGAGGAGGGTGACGAGGGAGACCGCCTGTTCGTGGTCCTGGACGGTAAGATCAAGCTCACCCGCGCGGCGCCTGACGGCAGGGAGAACCTGCTCAGCGTCCTCGGCCCCGGCGAAATGTTCGGTGAGCTTTCGCTCTTCGATCCGAGGCCCCGTACCGCAAGTGCCACTGCCCTGACCGACACGCGTCTTGCCGCGATGGCTCACGACGCCCTTCGGCCCTGGCTGACGGGGCGTCCTGAAGTGGCGATGCACCTGCTGCGTGCGCTGGCGCAGCGGCTGCGCAGGACCAATGACGTCATGGCCGACCTCGTGTTCACGGACGTACCTGGCCGTGTGGCACGTGCGCTGCTCGACCTGGCCGACCGGTTCGGACAACCGCAGGGCGAGAGCGTCGACGTTCACCACGACCTGACGCAAGAAGAACTCGCCCAGCTTGTGGGTGCTTCGAGGGAGACGGTGAACAAGGCGCTCGCCGACTTCGCCGGCCGCGGCTGGCTGCAGGTGTCTGCCAAGTCGGTGCTGATACTCGATCCAGAACGGCTGCGCAAGCGCGCCCACTGAGCGGCCCCCGCTGGTCCGGCAAGGCTACACCGCGGCCCGAAGCTATGGCCCAAAGCTAACCGCGCCCAAGCCAACCGCGGCGGACGAACCACCGCGGCTGGGTAACCGCGGCAGATCAGAACGCGACGCCGGGCGGCAGCGTGCCGCGCGCTGCCAGGTATGCGAGCTGTTTGCGAACCGACCATGCGGCGAACGTGCGGACGGCCGGATCGACCCCCTGGTAGACACGCGCGACGATCTGGCCGACGGTGCGGTCCCCCGCCTCGAGCGCGGCCGTCACCTCGGCCAGCCGTTCCGCGCGGTGCGCGAGATAGAAGTCGAGGGTCGCTACCGCGTCCGTGAGCAGTGGCCCGTGGCCGGGCAGCAGGACGTTGACAGGCGCCGAAGCCGCGAGCGAGCGAAGCGTGTCCAGCGACCGCAGGTACTCTCCGAGGTCACCGTCGCGCCCGATCACCGACGTGCCACGGCCGAGCACCGTATCACCGGTCAGCAAGGCCCCGTCCGCGGAAAGCAAGAAGGACAGCGAATCGGCGGAATGTCCGGGGCTCGACACGACCCGCAGCTCGCATCCCGCCGCCGTAATCACATCCCCGCCAGCCAGCCCTTCCACGCCGAGCCGGTGCGAAGGATCGAGAGCCCGAACGGCTGCGCTGGCGAGTTCCGCGAGCCGCCGTGCGCCACCCGAGTGGTCGCGATGCCCGTGCGTGAGCAGGATCAGCTCGATCCTGCGCCCCTCGCTCTCGACCTGTCCGGCAACCCGGCGAAGGTGCTCTTCGTCCGCGGGGCCCGGATCAATCACAACAGCGGTAGCTGCGCCTGGTTCCGCGATCACCCAGGTGTTCGTGCCGTCCAGGGTCATCGGCGAGGGGTTGGGGGCGAGCACGCAGTGCGCACGCCTCGTGCCCGAACCGTCGATTCCCGCGGTGGCGCGTGGCCGACCGCTGTCATCGCCCGCGGTTCCCGCACCCGCTGCGCCACCGGCGGGCCCGGTCACAGCGGATACTCCAGGCCTTCGGGGATGGTGAGCCAAGCGGTGTCGCCTGAGACGGAGATCCCCGGCTGCCTCGGCGCCATGTCCGGCGGCGCAGCGAGCGCGGCGGGAGCAGTGTCGTGCCGCGCGAGTTCGGCAAGCGTGACGGCTGTCGGCGGCATCAGCAAGATCTCGCCCCTGCGAGCGGCCGCGATCGCCGCGTTTGGCGACAACCATATGACCTCGTCGGCTTCGCCGCCGACGTCCCTGGTGCGCTGACCCGCGGGCAGCGCGGCGGCGAAGATCCTCGTGTCGAACCTGCGGCTCTCCAGCTCCGGTGTGATCCATCTTGCCCAGGGCCTGAGCAGGTCGGAGCGGAGCACGAGGCCGCGCCGCTGCAGCAAGCCGGCGAGCGAAAGCGAACGGTCGATGAGCGCGCGCCTGTCCGCTTCCCAGTCATCACCGCGGGTGTCGGCCACCACCGCGTCCGGGGCCGCCCCAGCGAGCAGCACCCCGGACTCCTCGAAAGTCTCGCGGACCGCGGCGCAGACAAGGGCGCGGGCCAGTTCCTGCGGGCCATTGAGCACCCGGCCCCACGCGGCGGCGTCCGGGCCGGCCCAGGCAAGGTCGGCGTCCGCGTCGCGGGGATCGACGGACCCACCGGGGAAGACGTGCGCGCCCGGCGCGAATGCCATCGATCGCCTGCGCCTGAGGAGGTAGACATCGAAGCCGCGCCCACCCGGGCGCAGCAGCACGACCGTGGCGGCATCGCGCGGCGCCGCCGGTTGCCTGTCGCCAGCGATCATTTCGCGCACCCGCTGTGCCAGCTCATCGGGCAGCCGGATATCCGTGCGTCTCAAGGCCGGACTAGTCCTCGACCTCGACGATCAGCTCTACCTCGACCGGCGCGTCAAGGGGCAGCGCCGCGACACCAACCGCGCTGCGCGCGTGCCTGCCCGCGTCACCGAAAACCTCGAGCAGCAGCTCGCTCGCGCCATTGACGACCTGCGGCTGGCCGGTGAAATCGGGGGCACTGGCGACGAATCCGGTCACCTTGACGACCTGCCGCATCGCGGCAAGATCGCCGCCGGATACCGATGCCGCCGCGGCGAGCGCGTTCAGCGCGCAGGCGCGCGCGAGTTCCTTAGCCTGCTCCGCGCCGATCTCGGCACCCACCTTGCCCGTCGCGGGCAGCTTGCCATCGACAAGCGGCAGCTGGCCTGCGGTGTAGACATAGGCGCCGGTACGCACGGCCGGAACGTACGCGGCGACCGGCGCCTGCACTTCGGGGAGCTTCAGCCCCAGCGCATCGAGCCGCTCCTGAGGCGACGTCACGTCCTGCGGCGACGTCAAGGCTTCGCCCGCTTCATGTAGGCGACCAGTTGTTCGGCGCTGGGCCCGGGCACCACGGTGACGAGTTCCCAGCCGTCAGCGCCCCAGTTGTCCAGAATCTGCTTGGTGGCGTGCACGAGCAGCGGCACGGTCGCGTACTCCCACTTTTCCATGCCGCCACCTTAGTGGTCCGTGCATACGGACCACTAAGGACCCGGTTCAACGCCTGGCCCGCGACGGCTTATTCACGGTTTCCATGGCCGGCGCTGGAGCGATCTCGGGCACAGCAGGAATGTCGGGCTCCTCCACCGCGGGCGGCTTAGGGATAGGCGCGACCTCGCCGATGCCCGGCTCAGCTGCCGGGCTTGCCCCGATCGCCGCCTCGGCCGCCGCGACCTCCGCGTCTCCTGTGTCTTGCAGGCTCGGCTGGTCTCCGGATTGCGCCGGCAGCGCTACCTTGTCGAAGAAGCGCAGCAGCTCCACCGGAACTGGCATCACCAGCGTGCTGTTCTTCTCCGCGGCGACCTCGACGACTGTTTGCAGCAGCCGTAGCTGCAGGGCGGCCGGATCGCGTGCCATCACGTTCGCCGCGGCGGCGAGCCGCTTGGACGCCTGGTACTCACCGTCCGCGGTGATGATACGGGCGCGCCGCTCCCGTTCCGCCTCGGCCTGGCGCGACATTGACCGCTTCATGCTCTCCGGCAGCGAGACGTCCTTGATCTCGACCCGTTCCACCCGGATGCCCCACGGGCCTTCCGTCGGCTCGTCGATGGCCTCGCGCAATTCGGCGTTCACCGCCGCACGGTCGGTCAGAAGCTGATCCATCTCGGAACGCCCGATGATCGACCGCAGCGATGTCTGCGCCTGCTGTGACACGGCGAACAGGTAGTTCTGCACATTCACGACGGCCTTGATCGGGTCGATGACCCGGAAGTAGACGACGGCGTCCACCCTGACGGTCACGTTGTCTCTGGTAATTCCGTCCTGCGCCGGTACTGCCATCGCGACGATCTGCATATTCACTTTCTGCAACCGGTCACCGACCGGCCTGATCATGGTCAGCCCGGGGCCGCGCGGCTCGGAGACGATACGGCCCCACCTGAAGATGATGCCTCTCTCGAACTGCTGTACCACCCGGATCGAGCGGGCGGCCCCGATCAGCGCAAGTACCACGAGCACAACCAGCACAGCCACTATCGCTGCTACCACGGCCACACCTCTTCTCGGGTGACCCAGATTCCCAACTGCCGGGCCTCGCGGCGGTCACCCTGGTTCCGCGGGTTGCTTCAGGTCCCAGCCTAATGACGTCTGGCCACCGCGCTACCCGGCCAAATCGGCGGGACGTCCCTGGTCCGTGGTGCGTTTGGGCGCTCCTGCCGGGCAGGCGGATCTGTGCGGGCGGAGGTGGGTGGAGGGGGCGGGGACGGACGGATCGGTGCGGGGGCGAAGATAGCCTGCGTGGAGTGAGCGGGAGGGACAGTGAGCGGGAGGGACACAGACTGGGACGGCGTGCGGTTGCACGTTGTCACGGGCAAGGGCGGCACTGGCAAGACCACGGTGGCCGCAGCGCTCGCCTTGGCGCTCGCGGCACGGGGACGCAAGGTACTGCTGATAGAGGTCGAGGGACGCCAGGGCATCGCCCAGCTTTTCGACTGCCCGCCACTGCCCTATGCCGAACGCAAGGTGGCGGTGGCGCCGGGATCACCCGGCCTGCCGGGCGGCGACGTCTACGCGCTGGCGGCGGACCCGGAGGACGCGCTGCTCGAGTACCTCGAGATTTTTTATAACCTGCGCCGCGCCGGGCGTGCGCTTACTCGCCTTGGCGTGGTGGATTTCGCCACGACGATCGCGCCAGGTCTGCGCGATGTCCTGCTCACAGGCAAGGCCACCGAGGCCGTGCGGCGGCGCGAAGGCGGCGGAAGCCGTCGGCATGTCTACGATGCGGTCGTGATGGACGCCCCGCCGACGGGACGTATCGGCAAATTCCTCAACGTGACTGCCGAGGTCGCCGGGCTCGCCAAGGTTGGCCCGGTCCGCAGCCACGCTGATTCGGTCCAGAATGTCATCCGCTCGCCGCAGACGGCGGTGCATTTCGTCACGGTGCTTGAGGAGATGCCGGTGCAGGAGACCCTGGACGGCACCGCCGATCTCCGTGAGCACGGCCTGCAAATCGGCGGCATCATGATCAACATGGTGCGCCCGCCGATGCTGCGGCCTGCCGAACTCGCGGCGGCCGCGCGCGGCACCGTCGACCTGGACGAGCTGACCATCGGGCTCAAGGCGGCGGGTATCGAAGAGGGTCGCGAGGTGGCAGGTGATCTTGCCGTCGAGCTCACCGATCACGCCAGGCGAACAGTCCTGGAGCGCAGGGAGCGCCGGCGCCTCGCCGCCGTCGGACAGCCCCGCTACGACCTGCCCCTCATCCCTGATGGCGTCGATTTGGGCGGCCTCTATCAGCTCGCTACGACGCTGCGCGAGCAAGGGGCAGCATGACGGCCCCGAGCTCGCATACCGCACCGCCGGGGTTCGACATCGACCGGCTGATCGGTGATCACCGGACCAGGATCATCGTGTGCTGCGGATCCGGCGGGGTCGGCAAAACCACCGCGGCTGCCGCTCTTGGCCTTCGTGCCGCCGAGCAGGGCAGGAACGTGGTCGTGCTCACCGTGGATCCGGCGCGGCGGCTCGCGCAGTCGATGGGCCTGTCCTCCCTGGACAACACGCCACGCGTCGTCACGGGTACCGACGACGCGGCAGGCGGCAGCATGCACGCGATGATGCTTGACATGAAGCGGACCTTCGACGAGATCGTCGAAGCGCACGCCGATCCCGACCGTGCCGCGCAGATCCTGGCCAACCCGTTCTATCAGTCGCTGTCTTCGAGCTTTTCCGGCACCCAGGAATATATGGCGATGGAAAAGCTCGGCCAGTTGCGCCGAGCGGACGAGTGGGATCTCATCGTCGTGGACACCCCGCCGAGCCGGTCGGCGCTTGACTTCCTCGACGCGCCGCAACGACTCGGACGGTTCCTCGATGGGCGGCTCATCAGGCTGCTGATGGCCCCGGCCCGGGCCGGGGGCCGTGCATACATGAGGGTGCTGAGCGCCGGTTTCGGGATGGTGGCCGGGGTCCTGACCAAGGTCCTTGGCGCTCAGATACTCAGGGACGTGCAGACATTCGTCTCGGCCCTTGACACCATGTTCGGCGGGTTCCGCGAGCGGGCGGAGCACACGTATCAGCTGCTGCAGACGCCGGGAACCGCATTCGTCGTCATCGCCGCGCCGGAACCCGACGCGCTGCGCGAGGCCTCTTATTTTGTCGAGCGCCTGGCGAACGAGCGGATGCCGCTCGCGGGTCTCATTGTGAACCGCGTACACCGCTCGGCTGCGTCGCGGCTGTCCGCCGCCCGTAGCCTTGCGGCCGCGGAGAACGTCGACGACGCCCGCTATCCGCTGGCCGCCGCGGTCCTCAGGTTGCACGCAGACCGGATGCAGGTGCAGGCCCGCGAGCGGAGGCTGGCGGAGCACTTCACATCCGCGCATCCCGACGTACCTGTCGTCGAGGTGCCCGCGTTGCCTGAGGACGTGCATGATCTGGACAGCCTCCGTGTTGTCGGGGACTGCCTTGCCACCGCTGCCGGCTTGCCACCGCTGCCGGCTAACCATAGCTAGACGCCTGTGGTCCGCGGGCCTGGCGGCCGAGGCTGGCACCTGATGGCCCCCGGTGCGTCTGGCGCCCCGTCGCCCATCGTGTGCCACCGGCCGCTCGTGTGCTACCGGGGGGCCGCTTGCGCCGACCAGGATCGGTGCGATGCGCCCGCTGACGCAGCTCAGGGACCCGTTTCCTGCAATGCGAGCCACTGCCGCCGTGGGCAAGCCACGGCGGCAGTTTAGGGATTGTCGCCTGGAGCGGTACCGGCCCCCAGGGGAAGATCCCCCCTGAGCTCCCGCTTCCTGCTAGCTGGCGACAAGCTCGTCGTCGCTCAGCTCATCGTCACTGCTACGTTCGTACTGGGTGCGGGCATCCTCAAGCAACTCATGCCATGAGGTCACGTCCGGGCGGCGGCGCAACAGTGCGCGGCGCTCCCGCTCGGTCATGCCGCCCCAGACGCCGAACTCGATACGGTTGTCGAGCGCGTCCGCGAGACATTCGGTGCGCACGGGGCAGCCGCGGCAGATCAGCTTTGCACGGTTCTGCGCCGCCCCTTGCACGAACAGCTCGTCAGGATCACTCCCCTTGCACGCAGCGCGTGCAGTCCAGTCCGTGATCCACATGTGGCCCCACTCCTTCGGTGTCACACCCGTGGCGGGCGTCACGCTGGATGGCGTTCACTTGCGGTCTCGGCCGACGGGCGCGGACGTCGGGCCGCTTTTTTTAGCTGCGGAAGCACAACTTACGGAAGTCCCGCCGGTATGGCCAGACCCCGATGGGCCCATTTCACGGATAGCCCGCCTGGGTCATGCAACCGGTATGTACTAGTCACGCACGGCAATAGCCGACCATCATATGGCCTAATTTGGCTCGCTGACCAGCACCCCGTCCCCGCTACCAGCACCGCCGGCGTACCCTGGTCGCGTGCTGACCACCCTTGTCGGGAAAACGAATGCTCTCGCCAGGCTCGTTACCATGTCCGCCGTAGGCGGGCTGCTCGTGGCGGGTGTCATGCTGCCGACGATCGGCGGGATCGGCATCACTGCGCGTAACACGGCGAACGAATTCCAGTCGTTGTCCGCCAATCTGCCGGACCAGCTGCCACAGCGGTCGGAGTTGCTTGACAGCAAGGGCAACGTCCTCGCTTACTTCTACGGACACGTGTACAACCAGTCAAACCAGGTCATCGACCGGGTACCAGTGAGCTTCAACCAGATCGCGCCGATAATGCGCAGCGCGATCGTGGCTATCGAAGACTCGCGCTTCTATCAGCATGGCGGGATAGACGTTAAGGGCACCCTGCGCGCAGCCATGCAGGACCTGCGCGGAACCAGTGTGCAGGGCGGATCGACGATCGCGCAGCAGTATGTCAAGAACGTACTGATCCTGACCGCGAAGAACCAGGCGGACGCGCAGATCGCAGCATCGGACACGCTCGCCCGCAAAATCCGTGAGCTACGTTACGCAATCGCGGTCGAGCACAACATGACCAAGAATCAGCTGCTCGCCGCCTACCTGAACGTCGCATTCTTCGGTCAGCAGGCGTACGGCGTACAGGTAGCAGCTGAGCGCTATTTCAACACCAGCGCGGCGAACCTGACGCTGCCGCAGGCCGCACTCCTCGCGGGCATCGTGGAGAACCCGTCGATATACGATCCGATGGCCGATCCGACCGCGGCGCTGAACCGCCGCGACGTCGTGCTCGCCCGGATGGCCCAGCTGGGCGTGATCACCCCGGCGCAGGCGACGGCGGCGGCGAGCACGAGGCTAGTGCTGCGGCCATACACCGATCCGAACGGCTGCGAGATGAGCTACGCACCGTTCTTCTGCGATTACGTCACGGCCGTGATCGACACGGATCCCGCCTTCCACCAGGCCGCTAGCTTGCTCGACGGAATCGGCGGGCTGACGATCCGCACCAGCCTGAGTCCCACGGACCAGCACGCCGCGCAACACGCGGTGGACTACGAGATGCCGCCCAACAACAGCACCTACAACCCAGGCCAAAACGCGGATACCGAGGTACTCGTCCAGCCGGGTACCGGCCAGGTGCGTGCGATCGCGATCGACAGGCCCTACGGCACCAAGAACGGCCAGACCGTCAACGACTACGCCGTGGGGCCGCAGTACAACGGTGCGTACGGAATGCAGATCGGCTCCACGGGCAAGGTCTTCACCATGGTTACCGCGCTGATGCAGGGCATACCGTTCGGCTACTCGATGACCGTGCCCTACTCGACCGCCGTGAGTGGCTACACCAACTGCGCGGGCGGACCAGCCGGTATGGGGCCCGCACCCGACTACACACCGGGACTGTGGCAGGTACACAACGATGAGAGCGAAAAAGGCGGCAATTACACCCTGTATACGGGTACAACCGCGTCGATCAACACGTACTTCGCGCGCCTCGAGCAGAAGGTGGGCCTCTGCAACGTCGTCAGGACCGCCACCCGGATGGGCCTAACCCGGCCGGACGGGACCTCGCTGCTGAAGCCGGACGGTAAGGGCAATCCGTCGGCCGACAACATCCCGTCATTCACCCTCGGCGCGGTGAACGTGACCCCGCTGAGCGTGGCCGCCGCCGACGCGACGCTGCCGGCGCGCGGCATCTACTGCCACCCGATCGTGGTCACCGCGATCCAAGACAGGAACGGGCACAGTGTCCCTGTCGAGTCCGCAGGGTGCCATCGCGTGCTGCCGAAGGAAATAGCCGATGCGGCCAACTACATCCTGCAGGGCGACCTGACGGGCCTAGGAACCGCGGCAAACGACGCGCTGCCCAGGCCGGCGGCATCCAAGACGGGAACAGCGGACAACTACTACTACGCCGCGTTCGTCGGCTACACGCCGGACCTTCTCGGCGCCGTCATTGTGGGCAACCCGGCGGATCCGATCAGCAACCCGATGCAGGGCACGGATTCTTGCTACCGGGAGGGTTGCCCAGGGACCATGTATGGCAGCATGGCACCAGGTCAAACCTGGCAGCTGACGTTCCTGCATGCGGCACTGGCCAACCCACCGGCCGATTTTGTGTCTGTGCCATCTGATAGCGAGCTGTATAGCAAGGGCGACGGCCGGTCCGTCGCGCAGCCGAAATCAACGCCGAGCCCGGGCGGCAACGGCGGGGGCGGCGGCCGGCCGCCGACACATTAAGAATCGAGTAACCGCGGCTCAGGTGCCGAGCTGACGTCGCACCTCGGCCGCTACCCTGGCGCCGTCCGCCCGGCCAGCGATCCGCGGCGTCACCGCCTTCATGACCTGACCGATTCCGCGCGGCCCGGCCGCTCCCGTCTCGCCGATCGCCGCGGCTACGAGATCGGACAGCTCCGCGTCGGTGAGCCGCGCAGGCAAGTAACCGGCGATCACTTGTGCCTCGGCACGCTCGGCCATCGCCTGCTGCGGCCGGCCACCGGTCTCGAATGCCTCGGCGGCCTCGCGGCGCTTCTTCGCCTCCCTGGTGAGCACCTTAACGATCTCGGCGTCGGAGAGCTCGCGGGCGGCCGCGCCCGCCACCTCCTCGGTTGTGACCGCGGTGAGCACCATCCTGAGCGTCCGGGTCCGCACTGCATCACGCGCCTTCATCGAGGTGGACAGATCGGCGCGCAGCTTGTCCTTGAGTTCGGGCATGGCCACCATCCTGCCGCGTCCGCTGTGGCAGCATGCGCAACGGCCGCGCAGCGATGCTGCTGCTATCAGGTGGGGTTGCCGTTACTGGTCCGTAGGGGCAGCCCACAGCCGGGGGCATGGCACCATGAGATGGTGCGAGCACCCGCCCTCATCACACTCGGCGCCGCCACGGCCGGCCTGGGCTACGTCTGCGCCATCGAGCGCAACATGTTCCGGCTGCGCCGCTACGACGTGCCCGTTCTGCCCGATGGCGCGAGGCCGGTCCGGGTGCTGCACATCTCGGACGCCCACCTCACCCCACGGCGGCGCGGGCTCATGTCCTGGATCCGCACCCTGGACGCCCTTGACCCCGATCTGGTGGTGAATACCGGAGATTCGATCGCGCACGCGGCAGCCGTTAAGTATTTTCTTGGATCCCTCGGTCCGCTGCTCGAGCGGCCGGGCGTATTCGTCTACGGATCCAACGACATGTACTCGCCCTTGCCGAAGAATCCGGCGCGCTACCTGTGGCGGACCAGCGCGGACGATCATGCTCGCGATGCGCCTGACCTGCCGTGGGCCGAGCTTGGCGCCGGAATGACCGCGGCCGGGTGGCTGGATCTCAACAACAGCCGCGGCCGCGTCAAGGCTGCAAACCTCAACATCGAGGTCGCGGGCGTGCATGACTCGCACATTCGAAGGGATCGTTACGAGCAGATCGCCGGCCCTGCCGACCCGGAGGCGGACCTGCGGCTGGGGCTGATGCATTCGCCCGAACCGCGCGTGATGGACCGGTTCGTTGCGGACGGTTACGACCTGCTGCTCGCCGGGCACACCCACGGCGGCCAGATCTGCCTGCCAGTTCACGGCGCGCTCGTGACCAACTGCGGAATCGACAGGGCCAGGGTCAGCGGCCTGAGTCGGCATCCGGCGGCCGGCCAGCCCGCGCTCGATGGCCGTCGCGCCTGGCTGCACGTGTCGGCTGGCCTCGGCACGTCGCCATGGGCTCCAGCCCGCTTCTGCTGCCCGCCAGAGGCGACACTGCTGACCCTCGTGCCCGGCACGGGCGAGCCCCGAGCCTGAGCGACGTACACCGTACGGGGACAGCGACCCGCAGTTCGTCCGACCTGCCTGACGTGCGCGAACGGCGCTGCCGGAGTCGGGGCAGCCGTTTCCGGCCTGGCGCCGGGGCAGCCGTGTATCCGGCCCGGCGCCGGGACGGCCGGAGCGAGCGGGGCCCGCGGTCCGCTAGACTCTCGGGAGTCCGGGATCGCCCCGGATCGGGACCGCGGATGCGGTCGCCGGGGTGTGGCGCAGCTTGGCAGCGCGCTTCGTTCGGGACGAAGAGGCCGCCGGTTCAAATCCGGCCACCCCGACCAGGAAAGTGCAGGTCAAAGTGCATCTCTTTGACCGTTGACTATGGTTCGCCTCTCGCGGTGTCCGATTTTGGGAGCGAGATGGGAGCCGATCTTGGTCGGCTGCTCCCGCTGAGCCGCCAGGAGCGCGTTCAGCACGGGCACGATCGACCGAGGCGACAACTGTGCCCGCTCACGGAGTGAGGCTTCCCAGCGCTCTTTCAGCATGGCCGTGAGAGCAGAGCGCATGGCCGGGCAGACGTGCCTGCCGGCCGCGTAGGTATAGGCCGCGTCGGCGACCGTCAGGCCTGGCCTGGTCGGCGTCACCGCCAGGCGTCAGGCCGAGGGCTGGCCGATCTCGTCCCAGCCGTGCCCGGCTTCGCGTGCGGCGCGGATGTACTCGCGGCGTGCCGGGAGCCGAGCTCGATGCCCCTCGCCGAGCGGTAGCGACCGTTCACGCCAGGGTGCAACACCACGACCCTGCTGTCAGGTCCGTGATCATCGGCGTCTCGTTTGTCGCGTTCAGTCCGGCCCGACACGTTGGATTCCGCACACGGCTTGTTCGGCTGACCGTACCGAGGCGTCCTGTTGTGAGATCATGCCGCTCCTCCAAGAACTTTCCACCGGCACACCGGACGAGGACGAGCCCCCTCGGAAACTTCTTGGCCGCTCACTTGACTCCCCTCGGACGTCTAGTCCTTGTGCACCCGAAGCCGAGAGCGGATCCACCGCTCCCCGAGCCGGAAGGAACACGAAAATGAGCGAGACAATCCAGATCACCGGAAATCTGACAGCAGAGCCAGAGCTGCACTACACCAAAGCGCTCGCGCAATAATTAATTCCCTTCATTCGGGCGTGTCGTGTCGCCGGGCGGGTCTGCTGGGATGGTGTAGTTCCAGTTGCCGTGGAACTGGTGGCGCATTAGGTGCCGGGCCTCGAATGCCTTCATGTCCTTGTCCGG
>DATIYI010000354.1:0-8582 GCA_035517695.1 Streptosporangiaceae bacterium | reverse complement strand
TCCGGGTGCTGCGGGACTACACGCGGATGCGGATCGACCTGACCCGGGAACGAACCCGGTACTACTCCCGGCTGGAGAAGCTGCTCGAGGACGCGCTTATCAAGGTCTCGGCGGTGGCCAGCAAGATCACCGCCATGTCGGATTTTCGGGCTAGCGCTATGTGTCATCTATGACCGATCCTGTGCCGCTCGCCGGTAGCGGCCAGTCTGCGTATGGGACAAAAGGCTCT
Organism: Streptosporangiaceae bacterium; assembly: GCA_035517695.1. Lineage (GTDB taxonomy): Bacteria > Actinomycetota > Actinomycetes > Streptosporangiales > Streptosporangiaceae > DATFVJ01. Next base: position 8,353 of record DATIYI010000354.1, on the reverse strand, counting down.
GTTTCCGCCGGGCCGTCCCCGTCAGTGTGATGCGTAGATAGCGAAGCACTATCGGTAGCACTCAGCGAAAAGGGCGGCAGCATGAGCGGTACAGAGCGAGGCGGCATGACCGAAAGCGCCAGCCGGGTCATCGAGTCTACACGCGAAGCAGAGGAGTTCGCGATCGAGGCCGTGCGAAAGTTCGTCGACACCGTCGACAGCGTCTTCCCCGACATCAGTGAGGATGGGCCTCGCCGCAAGGTCATCGATTCGGCATTCAAGATGACGGAGCAACTGGTCGGTTCATGGAACCTGGTCGCGGAGAAGATCCTCAAGGCAACCAGTGAGGCGTTGACTCAGTCCAAGGCCGCCGTCGGCTTGTCGGGTGGCGGACCTCACCCGCCGCCGAGCGATTGAGCCCCTGACTGACCTGACTGACCTGACTGGCTTGACTGGTCTGACTGGTCTGGCTGGTCTGGCTGGGCGAACTTCCTACAGCGGCGGCTAGGCGCGCACCGTTCCCCGGCCGTCGAAGGTCATGGCGCGCTGCAACGCCGCCGCCCGCATCTCTGCGGGGATCTCGACGGGGCCGCCAAGCAGGCCGGCATTGATGCCTGCCTGCGCGGCCTCCTCGACCACTCCGCCGACCAGGATGGCCAGCTCCGGGGTGCGGTGGAACACCAGGACGCCATGGTTGGCCAGCAACACCGCGGGAACGCCCGGGGTAATCGAGGCCCTGATGTTGGCTACCGCCTGATCGGACCCCCGTGGCCCGTAGGCGGCCACCTCCACCCCGGCTGCCAGGCCGAACATCGCCAGAGCTTCCACCCAGCACCCGATCGGACGGCGGGCCACGGCGTAGGCGGTCGCGTACGGCGAGTGCGTGTGCAGGACACAGCCGACATCGGGGTCATCCAGGTACATCGCCGCGTGCATGGCGACCACGGCGCCCTGGATGGGCGGTAGGTTGCCCTCCAGCAGGGTTCCGTCCAGGCCGACTCGCACGACGCCCGACGCGGGGTGGTTGCGCAGCGACGGGCCCGCCGTGAAGTACAACTCCTGCGCGCCGGGAACGCGAACGCTCACGTTGCCATGCCCGTTCGCCGAGATCGCTCCGCTGGCAACCACCCGCTGAGCAATATCTGCTACCTGGTCGGCCAAATCCTTGTCCATGACAGTCTCCCCCTGCCCGCTGCGGCCGCGTCATTAGCCCGTCCCGGATTAGCTGACGCCTGACTCTCGCAAGTTAGCCCGTCAACTCCGGGCTTGCCAGCTGGAACGACCGCGCCTCACCACCGGCACCCCGGGCTGTCGGACTCAGTTCTCGGTTTGGCCCGAGGCGCGTTCATGGTGCCCCCTGACGTGGGTGAAGGGCGACGCTTTGCAGCGATTCCAACCGTCCCGCCACTCGGCGTAGACAGCCGAGAATACGCCGCAGACGAGCCAGATGCCCGCGAGCACCTGGCCCCACGACAACAGGGCGAGAGCGACGCCGAAGGAGCCGAAGAAGCGTCCGTTGTCGGTGATCCAGTAGCCGAGCAGGACCTCCGAGACGGTCACCGCGCCCATGTAAGTCACCGCGACGAGCAGAGCGCCAGGGAGCAGCATGCGCAGCTCGACCTGGCGGTGCAGCAGGAACCACGGCGTCCAAAGCCAGAAGGCGACGAGGACAGCGAGTCCGATCGGGCTGAGCACCACCCAGCCAAGAAATGAGACGACCGATTCCTCGCTCACCTGCAGGCCCAGCAGGGTTGTCGAGACGACGAACCAGACCGCGAAACGCCACCGGTCGGTCGGCGAGCTGACGCTGATCCGCCACGCCCGGGCGTAGACGTCCTGAACGATCTTGCCAAGTCCGAGCCCGAAGATGAGAAAACCCAGTAGACCGGCGACCGACGCGGCCGCCGCGTTGCTGGCCTCGCTTCCGAACACGGAAGCCACAAGCGCGACGGCCGGTGGATGAATATGCAGGCGGTAGATCAGATGTTGAGCGATGCCGTTGCCCGAGCCGGCCGACAGGTCGGTGAGGGCATAGACGGCAAGCAGCGCTGGAACGACTGACAGGAAGGTGCCGAGCACCAACGCTGATGCGGAGTTCTCACTCGACTCCGCGAAGCGAAGCAAGCAGCCGAGGATGAGGCTACCGAGTCGCCCGCTCGAGTGGCGCTCGATCCGCCGCTCACCCCAGCGGACCAACCGGTTACCCCGGACGCTCCACGCATCCACCCGGCCACCGGCCATCGAGAGCCCCCCGCACGGTCGGTCACGACTAGGTCGCTGATTCCGTAACTCAATGGCGTAGCGCGATGACAGCTGCGCTCAGCCCAGCCCGGGCAGCGACGAGGCGCCCGACGAGCTGAACCCGGTGCTGTTCTTGAGCTGGTCGAAAAGGCCGCTGGTGCCGTCGACGTCGCCCGAGGTGGCGGTACCACTCTTGATCTTGGCGGTAAGGCCGGCCAGGCTGGCTTTGATGCCGTCGATGCTGGGGACGTACTTGCACAAGGTTGGGTCCGCGGCGGCGTTCTTGCCCGCGTTGCTGAGCAGCTTGACAATCGCTAGGGACGCCAGCCCCGCCTTGATGATTGCCTTGGTTCGCCCGTTGGCGCCCTGATGGAATGACCCAGCCTTGAAGGGCTTGTACAGATAGCGGTGGAACGCCCCGTAGGTGAGGCCGAGATCTGCAAGCAGCCGAGTCTTGGGGATCTTCCTCGTGCCCGCTTGCGCGCAGGATCCTGTCGACGGTGAGCCGGTGACGGCGCCGGATGCCTGACTGGCCGACGTGGCGGCGTTCGTCGACTTGCTGGACGACCCGCAGGCCGCCGTTCCGCCGAGCAGAATCGTCAGTCCCACAACAAGCGCCATCACACGCTTCAACGGACCCCCCGTAGCCAAGCGGTGCACTGTGAAACGCAATGTCCTCACCACATGCCGCAAACCGCGTCGGCAGCCCACAAAGCGCTCCTTGACCGTGTGCCCGGCAGGTGCGCAGCGGACCCGAGTGGCCATTATTACCGCAACGCCTGGCAGTCTCAAGCACCGCCGGTCCCGGCGTGTTTGGCCGGAAAGGGCGAACCAATCCAAAGCGCCGCGCGGGCGTTACCGCGCCAGCGCGATCACCTCGTCCAGGCCAGCCCGTAGGTCTTCCACAAGCCCGCCAGGATCGGTGATCGCCGCCGTGTCCGTGTTGGTCCCGATGCAGCACCCCTCGTTGTGCGAGATCAGGGTGATCATCGCCGCGCAGCCGGGGAGCGGGCCGAACGGGTACATGTGAGTTATCCGCGACCCGGCGATGTACACGGGATAAGGCACGCCCGGCACATTGCTCACCTGCACGTCGTTGGTGCTGGTGAGTCGGCCAGAGACGGTCGCGATGACGGGTGCGGGCAGCCAGCCGAGCGCCGGGGCGAGTGCACCGGACACCGCGTCGGCCGCGGTGGCGCTCGCGGCCGCGGCGGTCAGTACGAAGTGCCGCGCCGCGGCGACCCTGGCGGCGGGGTCGGGTTCGGCCATGGGCGCGGCGAACCTGGCACCGGTGAAGCGGTTGCCGCCCTGTGGGTCGTCCTGGGTCCGCAGGCTGATCGGGAACCCGACGGTGAGCCTGTCGACGGGGGCATCGTGCCGCTCGTGGTAGCGGCGGAATCCACCGATCACGGCGGCGAGCAGCCCGTCGTTGAGCGAGCCACCTGCCGCCTTCGCGCCTGCCTTGAGGTCGGCGAGCGGCACGTCGAGCACCTCGAGGTGCCAGCCGCCGCCGCGCCGGGCAAGCAGCGCAGAGCCGTGGGACGGAGCCGCGGTCCGGCCCAGCCAGCGGGCGGCATCGACCGCACGTCCCGCCGTTCGTGAGGCCGTCTCGAAGGGGCGCCTCAACGCGTCGAGCGCCCCGATACCGCTGCGGAGCGCGCCCACGGGTGCGGTCCGCGCCGTGTCCACGACCTGCCCGGTGAGCAGCCCGATCCGCGACACCTCTACGGGCGCAGGCACCGGCGGCTCGGGCCGATGCGGGTCGTGCCCGGGGCTGCGGCTGTGCAGCCGCGTTATCAGCTGCACCGCTCCGAGCCCGTCGGTCACGCTGTGGTGGCTCTTGACGACGTAGCCCGCCCGGCCGCCGGCGAGACCCTCGACGAGCAGCGCCTCCCACAGCGGGCGGTCCCGGTTGAAGGGGGTGGCGGTGAATTCCTGCACCACGTCGAGCAGCTGGCGCAGCGAGCCTGGCGCGGGGAGTCCGACATGGTGTACATGCCGGGAGAGGTCGAGCTCATCGACCGTGACCCAGGTCGGCGTCCCCACCCCCAACGCAGGCTCGAAAACCCGCTCCCGCATCCGCGGCACCATGCGCGAAGCCCACTCGTGGGCGGCGAGCAGCCGGTCCCAGTCGGGGGCTGGGTCGAGCAGCTCGAGCAGGCTGACATTCACGCGCAAGCGGCGGTCGGCCGACTCGGCGCGCCACATCGCGGTCTCCAGCGGGCTCATCTCGGTCGAGGTGCCCCAGTCCAACGGGAGCCCAGGGGGCGGACCAGGGGCGACCGCCTCCGTCGCGGTGACAAGCCCGGACCCGCGGCCCGGCCAGTCCGCGAGCGTCGCCAGGTACTGCTCGCGCACCTCGTGGACGTGCCGGTCAAGCTCGTCGACGGTCCAGTCGAGGGTCGGGATCGGCGGAAGTACCGCGATCTGCACGGTCCCTGCGCGAATCGTCGCCGAGCCGCGCCACATCAGCTCGCCGGCGTTGCGGATGACGATCGGGACGATCGGCACCCCCGCCTGCATCGCGACGTGGAACGCTCCCTTCTTGAATGGCCCAAGCGCCGGCGTGGCCGACCGGGTGCCCTCGGGCGCGATGACCAGTGAGACCCCATCGCCCAGCTTCTCCGCCGCAGGCTCGAGTGCCTTGTGCGCTTGCGCGGAGTTGCTGCGGTCCACGAACGCCACGTCGGCGAGCCGGAACATCAGGCCGAACCCTGGTCTGTTGGCCAGCTCCTTCTTCGCCACGCCGGCGAACCCGCCACGCAGCAGCTTGGCCACGATTATCACGTCGAGCTGGCTTTGGTGGTTGAACAAGAACACCGCGGGCCGGATGGCGAGGTGCTCCGCGCCGTGGACGTCCAACCGCACCCCGCCCAGCGCACTTCCGAGTTCGCCGCCGAGGATGATGCCGAGGTCGACGGCCTCGCGGCGAGACCCGGTCAGCGCGCCAAGCACCGCACCCGTGGTGAAACCGCCGAACATGCCGGCCACGCTTGCCGCGGTTCTGGCGATATCCCGCACCCCGGCCCGGCCGCGTGACCGGAACCGCGCGACCGGCCACCCGTAATGCCGCGCGGCCGCCGCCAGCTCACGGCTGGGGTTGAGCGCCCGCGCCCGCCCGGCGGTCCGCAGGAAAGGTACGTCCTCGTCGCCGTTGGAGTAGGCGTAGCTCTCCCGCAGATCGACGTCGTGGTCGGCAGCGAACGCGCGGACCGCCGCGGCCTTGCCGGCCCGCCAGAGCAGTGGCCCGCCCGGGCGGCCAGTGCAGATCCCATTCACGATCTCCACCGGCGAAACGATGATGTGCTGCACATTCATCGCCCTAGCCGCGGGCTCGACCTGGAACCGCGTGGCGGACGAGGCGAGCACCACGGTGTGCTCGGCCCGAACATGCGCTTCGACCAGCCGCCACGCCTCCGGGTACATCGCGCCCGCGATGCTCTGAACCCACAGACGCTCGCCAAGCTCGGCGAGTTCGTCCTCGCTGCGCCCGGCCCAGACCCGCATGCTCAGCGCGGTGAAATGCTCGAAGTCCTCCTCACTGCTCACCCCGCGCAGCCCGGTGAGCAGCATCCGCCCGAGGTCGGCTGGCGCGACTTGCGCCGACCGCAGGTGGTGGCGGGCGAAGGCGGACAGCGAATATCCGTCGATGAGAGTCCCGTCGAAGTCGAAGAACGCACCCACGTGCGGGCCCCGGGGTCCGGCCTCGACATCGGAGATCAGCTGCTCCTCGGACCAGAGCCCGGCAGCCGACCGGCTAGGGTTCGACACCAACCATCTCCCGTCGCGAAGCCGCGTCGATCTCGTCGATTGTGATCAGCCGGGCGGCGAGGTCGCGCAGCCGCGCGGCGAATGCCTGTCTGCGTGTCGCAAGCTCCTCGCGGCCTGGGTCTACCAGGTCCAGGTTCGCAGCGAGTTTCAGTGCGCCGGAAAACAGCTCGCGTGACAGCGACTCCGGCCCGTGCAGCCGGCCTTGCAGCAACATTTGCTGCCCGACCCCGCGGCACTCGTCGAGGAACTCGTCCCCGACCACCGGGCTGCGCGGCCGGCGCGCGGCGAGCCGCTCGGCGACCACGAGTTGCGCATCGAGGAACGACCGCAGCACCCTGCTCGCCACCAGCAGTTGCGAACGTGCAAGCACAGCTCGCCCGTCCGCCGTCTCCCAGCCGGGGTCCAGCCGCTCGAGCTCCGCGGAAAGCTGCGTGCGGTAGGACACCTTGTCAGGGAAGAAGAATTCGAACTTCAGCTGGTCACGCAGCCGTATGGCCTCGTCCCACCGGCGTTCGGGCTCGCTGAGCAGGACGAGCTCGGCCACCGCGCGATCGACGAAATGGTGGATCGCGCTATTGCGGTAGAACGCTGCTACGAGGTGCTGGCCCCGCTCTATCGCGTAAACCGGCTCGTCGCCGCCGGCGTACACGGTCACGACGTGCTGCTCGGCCAGCGCCCCAAGCACGCGGCGCACCCCATTGTCGGTTTGCAGCGCTTCGCCCGAGTGTGGCAGCCCACGCTCGACGAGGTAGGCCCGCAGCGGCTCCATCACACGGCGAACCTGGCCCAGCGTCAGGGCGCGGTCGCGCACCCCGAGCAGCGCGAGTGTGACGAGGGCCGTTGCCGTTGCCGGGGTGACCCCGTTGATCCGCACAGCCACCTCGAACGCCAGCTTTTGCAGGCTGAGCCGCCACGCGTCGCGGTCGGCAGGCGGCCCGCCGGCCTCGAGCGTCTTCCGCAGCGAGAGCGGCTCGGCGAACCGCACCTGAACCGTGCCGATCCGGAAGAGCTGTCCCTTCGCGTAGGTGGCTAGCCACGAGAGCCCCTCCGCCTTCTTCGGGGCCCCGCCCTGCTCCGCAGCCATCGCCGACACCTCGCGGAGCTGGTCGTAGGTGATCGACACCGGCACGAGGTAGGCGTCCTCGGCGCGGTCGCGCTCGACGGCCTCGGCGAGGTAGCTGAGCAGGCCGTAGCGGGGCGGGCGCAGTTTGCCGGTCCGCGACCGCCCGCCCTCCATGTACCACTCCAGATTGAAACGCTTGGCGAGCAGGTAGCCGAGATACTCGCGCACCGCGAGCTTGTAGAGCTCGTCATCGCCGAAGCTGCGCCTGATGAACACGATGCCGGCCCGCCTGGCCAGCCCGCCGACCGGCCAGAAGTTGAGATTGTCCCCGCCAAGCACATGGTTGCGGGGGAAGTCGTGCGCGGCCAGCACATCGGCAAGAAGGAGCGAATCGGCGTACGAGCGGTGGCTGGGCAGGAACACCAGCGCATGGCGGCGGTTCAGCTCGCGCAGCCGCTCCAGGCCGGCCGTATCGGCCCGGACCTCCCATGCACGGGCGTGCAGCGGGCGCAGCGCTCCCGAGAGCAGGTCGACGGCCATCGGGCTCATGCACGCGACCAAGCCGTCCAGGTCGGCGCTTACGCGTTCCATGACCTCCCGCTGGGGCATCTCCAGGCCGGCGGCGAGCGCGGCAACCTCGCTACGGAACTCCTGGCTGTCCTTTATCGCCTCAACGACGTGCCTGGGCACCTTGTAGCGGTTGCCGAGCAGCGGCCGTTCGGCGCGCTCGAGCGCGAGCCTTGCCTGCCTGGCCACGAAATGGCCGAATGAGCCGGTGCCGCTCCAGCGCTCGCGCAGCGCGGCCACGGTGGCGGGCTCGGCGACCACGATCCGGGCCCGGTCGGGCTCGAGGCGCGCGATCCTGGCCTGCCGGGACGGCGGCGGGCGCCGCGGATTGATCAGCGACAGGACATCCAACCAGCGCACCGGGCGTTCCCCGGCACGCTCGCGGGGGAGCCACGCCACCCGAGCGGCAGTGACGACGGTGTCAGGCGACATCTCAGCCAGCGACCGAGCTAGCCCCGGGCCATCAAGCGGCAGCACCGCGGACGGGCGCAGGTCCGTGCCACCCAGCCAGCGAGTGATCAGCGTACGCTCCACTTCGCTGTCCAATTCGGCCAGCAGCACGAGCGGCGCCGCGCCAGCAGACCGATTGTCGGCGGCCGTGCCAGCAGACCGATTGTCGGCGGCCGTGCCAGCAGACCGATTGTCGGCGGCCGTGCCAGCAGACCGATTGTCGGCGGCCGTGCCAGCAGACCGATTGTCGGCGGCCGTGCCAGCAGACCGATTGTCGGCGGC
>DATIYI010000353.1:0-30761 GCA_035517695.1 Streptosporangiaceae bacterium | reverse complement strand
CAACCCAGCCGCCGAGACCGGACCCCACGACGCCCGCGTCCTAGGCACCTCGGCGGCCAGGCATTCCCGACACGCTGCCCCCGGGAAAGGCCAGCCCCGGTCAACAGCAACCCGCAACCAGCAGACGCCGCCTCCCACACCCACCGCAACCAGCTCGACAACGTCAGATCTGGCGCTTCTGCACCCAGATCAGGTGGCGGCCGCTCTCGCCCGGCGCCGCAGGCGCTCTGGCTTCTATTCTGTCCAGCCGGTAGCCCAGCCTGCGCGGAATAGCCGCGCTCGCCGCGTTGGCGGCATCGCAGTGGATTTCGACCCGTTCCACGCCGGGCAGAGCGAGCGCGACAGCTGTGAGCGCTCGAGCGGCGGCAGTGCCGTAACCGCGCCCGGAATGGTCGGCATGGATCCAGTAGCCCATCTCGATGCCGCCAGGTCCGATCCGCCTGTGTAGCCCAAACGTCCCGAGCACGGCGGCGCCCTCACGCACGGCGGCGCCCTCACGCACGGCGGCGCCAGTCTCCGCGCAGGGCGGTAGCACCGAGTAGATGAAATCGGTGCCCGCGTCCCACCTGCCTTCTGCTTCGATGATCCGCGCGCGCTGGTGGCCCACATCCGCGGCTTCCTTCGTCGCCCATCGCATCCAGGGCTCCAGGTGCTTCATGCTGGCGCGTACTGCCGCCGCTATCGCGGTCGCGTCGGCCTGGCAGAGCCGCCTGAGTAGTACCGCGCCCGCATCGATACGCTCCTGCGGCACGCGATGTCCTGACTCCACACCTCTTAGTAAGGGGCGCTAGAGAGCAACGCGCAACAAGATTTCTCCGGCCGTTCGGTTCCGGCCGCCGAAACATGCCGGCTGTGGCGATGGATGTTTCGCCGCGGGATGCGATCCTTCCACCGTCGCATCCTCCAGTGACCCTGTCCCCCCTGGGCGGGCCCATACGATGAACAGCATGCAGGTGCCTGCCGGCGACGTCGTCGACTCCGGGGCGGCGATCAAGCGAGTTTTGGGCCTGCTCGATCCCGCGCCTGCGGTGCCAGATTTGTCCCATGGCTACCTCGACCTGCTCGGGAACACCCCGCCGGAGTCGGCGGGTGTCGCCCAGTGGCTCATGCGCACGGGGGCCGTCCCGGCGATCTACCAGCGATGGTGGCGACCAGCGCTGAGCCGGCTCGTCATGGGCATCGCCGGGCCTGGCATGGCAGGCGAATACCGGCTCGCCAGGTCCTGGCTCGCGCTTTCACCGGGTGACACACTCCTCGACCTGGCGTGCGGGCCCGGCAATTTCACTCGCGAACTGGCCGCCGGGCCAGGCCATCCTGGCTTGGTCGTCGGCCTCGATGTGTCGGCCGCGATGCTGGCCCGCGCGGTACGCGACACGTCAGGGGCCGCGGCAAGCAGAGCGGTAACGGGCAGAGGGGTAACGGGCAGAGCCGCGATCGCGTACGTGCGTGCCGATGCGATGAACGTGCCGCTGCGCCGGGACTGTATCGATGCGGTCTGCTGCTTCGCGGCCCTGCATTTGATGCGAGAGCCGTTCGGCGTGCTGGACAAGATGACCGGTGTGCTGCGGCCGGGCGGGCGGATCGCGTTGATGACAAGCTGTCGGCGTGGTGTCGGCGGCGCGCTCAGCGCGGCAACCGACCTCGTCGGCCGGACGGCCGGGATGCGCGTCTTCGGCCGCGACGAGATCACCGACGCGCTGGCCGAACGCGGCTACACAGGTATCAGGCAGCGAATCGCGGGCGCCGTCCAATTCGTGGCGGGCCAGCTGGCAGATATCGCCGCCTAGCCCAGCCGCGTGGCCGTAACCAAGCACCGCCTGACATGCGATCGTAAGGCAGGCAGTACAACCGATCGGGCCGTCAAGTTGTCCTTGATCGTCTCAGTTCTCAGTGGGCGCTCAGCGGGCAACATGACCCTCAGCGATTGATGGCCACCAGTTCTGGCCGCGCGCATTGTGCCGGGCTGACATTTACGTTCGCCTGCGCGCACGTGGCGAGAATGACTGTGCTGCTGCGCGGATCCACGCTTCCGCCGATGCCGCTGAGATCGACGAAGACGTGCGGCCAGGGCAGCGAGCTTGTAGTCCAGATAACGCGCTGGGACGCGGTGTCCAGGCCCCAAGCCTCACCGCTCGCTCCGTCGTCAAGGCCGAAGGCGACGCCATCACGCTCACCGTAAAGCGCAGCCGATCCGGACAGCTGTGATCGCATGTCGCCGTCGGTATCGACGGCTTCTAGCCCGCTTGCGTCTGTGAGGAAAAAGCGCTGCTTGACCACGTCAACTGCCTGCGGGACGGCGCCGGGCAGATGCCACAGCAGGGCGCCAGTGCTGCCGCTATATGCGGTCACGCCCGCGGCGGCGCTGAACAGCACGACCCCGTCGAGTGCCGCGCCCAGCGCTCCCGCGAACGAACCGGACCGGGGCCTGATGAGCCGTTCCGCGCCGGACCGCAAATCGATCCTCCGCAGCGCGGTCACCGGCTGCGCGGCAAGGAATCCGCCAGCCAAAACGGAGACATAGAGGTCATGACCGTCGAGTTGCCAGCGCTGCGGCGCGGCTCCGGTCTGCTGGGTCCAGACGGCACGGCCACTGGCGTTGTCATAACTGGTGACCGCGCCAGGTCCGACCACGACCGTGTGGCTGGCATCGGCGGCAACCGTGCCGCCGAACTGGGCCCGCGGAAATGCCCGGATCAGCCGTCCGGTGGCGGCACTGAGGACCACCTCCTGCTGTGTCCCTGACGCCGTAACGACCCCAACGGTTACCACCCCAGGCCAGACGCGGTCGGAAACGATCTGCCCGCCACGGAAAAGACGAGGAAGCTGGACGGTCCAGCGCGGGTTGCCCCGCTTTGCGTCATAAGCAGAGACCACGGTCCCAAGGCCGAAAACGGCGACCTGACGCCCGATCGCCGCAACAGGCTCGCCCGCCGTGGGTTCGGTGCCTCGCGCGTCGTTATAGGCGACGTAGCCACCGGGCAGCAGTTCCTGCCAGCGGATCGTCCCAGCCCGTGAGCAGGAGAGACGGCCGCATGAGGGCGACTGCGCGATGGAGGCCCGGGCACCTGAGGCGCACGTGCCAAGCAGGAGTACGACGAGCGCACCACGGCTCACCCACGCGCCTGTCCCGCGCAGCACGACTGCGCCTCCGCTCTCTCAGACTGGTGACCCTGGTGCCAATACCGTATTAGGGGTCACCACGAAACGTCACCAGGATGGCAAGGAAAGTCCCGGTGGCCCCTCAGGTCACCGAGACCCCGGCGGCCCTCGTGAGCGGCCCGACCGATACGGCTGGGCCCGCGCGAGCGGCCGGGCGATACCGTTGGGCCCTCGCGATACCGTTGGGCCCGCGCGAGCGGCCCGGGCGATACCGTTGGGCCCGCGCGATACCGTTGGGCCCGCGCGAGCGGCCCGGGCGATACCGTTGGGCCCGCGCGATACCGTTGGGCCCGCGCGAGCCGCCCGGGCGATACCGTTGGGCCCTCGCGATACCGTTGGGCGCGCGCGAACCTGTACGGTGCGGCGCGCGTCTCGCGCTTGCAGGCGCTCACTACAGAGAGGTAGCAAATGACACAGCGGGCTCCCCTTCCTCACGAACACCTGAAGCAGGTTCCTTCCTTCACGGTCGAGAGCAACGATGTCGCCGAAGGCGTCCAGATGAGCGACGCCCAGGTCTACAACGGGTTCGGGATGTCGGGGCAGAACATCTCGCCGCACCTGCGCTGGTCCGGCTTTCCCCCTGAGACCAAGAGCTTCGCCGTGACGTGCTTCGATCCGGACGCGCCGACGGGATCCGGTTTCTGGCACCTGACGCTGGTGGACATTCCCGCGACCGTCACAGAGCTGCCATCGGGCGCGGCGAGCGGCGATGCTGGCGCTTCCGGGTTGCCCGATGGCGCGTTCTGCGTCCGCAACGACTATGGTTCCAAGGACTTCGGCGGTGCCGCGCCGCCAGCAGGCGACCCACCACACCGGTACGTGTTCACCGTGCATGCGGTAGATGTTGAGACCCTTGGCATCGACTCGGATGTGTCGCCTGCCGTCGCTGGATTCAACCTCGGATTTCATACGCTCGCCCGGGCAGTGATCATTCCCGTGTACGGGCACTGAAACGGCAGCCGCGCCCGGTGAGTCAGCTGCGCGCCGAGCCCGCGAGGCGAGCCAGGTAGCTAACAAGCGCCACAAGCATGGCAAGCAGCGCGATGTCGATGAGTGAGGACCATTGCATGGCGCGCAGCCCCTCCCATGGTCGGATGCGGGCCGGCCACGGCGAAGAACACGGCGCCCTGCAAAGAACAGCGGCGAGGGACCTGACTGCCAGCGCGGCAGTGCTTGCCGGATCACGGTCTGCGCGGGCCAGCAGCGCTGCCACCAGCGCACACCTCACTGACGCGACCGCAATCCCCGAGCCATCGCCGCCAGCGAATGTGGGCGTGTTCGCCGTCGTTGGAACGAGCTTGGCCGGCTACTATCTGATCTCCTGGCGGCGCCTAACCGATGCTGGACGGCAGGCGAGGACCGTGCCGACGTCAGCCCACGACGGTGCGCCCTGTCAGGCGGTGGCTTGCGGGGCGGCAATGATCATATCGAGGAACGCATAATGGCAACTTTCACCGTTCGCCTTCGCCATCAGGACGGTACAGTCTCCCGGTCCGACCAGGACGGGAAGGACGCTGACGAGGCTGTCCAGGCAGCGTGGTCCTGTGCCGAGGACCAGCACGAGAGGGGCCGGATTTCCGCGCCTATCGAATTTGTCGGGGCCCGCGAGCATCGGGGTTGGTAACCCGGCGTGGAACCGGCCGGCCGCGCACCGCGGCCCGGCCGCCCGCACCCGAACCGCGCCGTCTAGCTGCAGGCGTCGGCACCTGCGCGACGCCTATCTCACCAAGCGCCTGCACGCGATAGCGCGGGGCGGGCTGGTCCAGGCGACAGCCGGTCCGCGGGGCGGCTTCCGGTTGGCTCAAGCGGCCGACCGGATCACTGTTCTCGATATCGTGCAAGCCATCGAAGGTACGGTCGAACCGTTAATCTGTCATGACCAACAGCGCGGCAACGCCGCTGCCGCCGCAGCGGACTGCCGCGGGCCGTGCGCGGTCGACGCCGTCATGACCGAGGCCCACACGACCTGGCGCGCCTCGCTGCGGTCGGTCACCGTCGCGGGCATCACCGAACGCGTTCCCGCCTCGGTAAGGAACCGGAGCATCCGGCTGCTCACGGAGGCCGCTAGCTAACCACCGCGCACAGCAAGGATCCGTCCTCGGGCAGCACGCCAGGCGCGCCAAGCGCCGCTCGGCACGCCAGACGCTGACATGATCCCGAACGGCTGCCGCGGCGTGACACGCCAGCACCTGGCACTGGGACCGATGTTCGGGGTCAGCGGAATCCGGGAGGTCAGCGGCGGCGGTTGCGCTTGCTGGCTTTCCTGCGGCGGCGTGAACGATCCGGTCGCTCGGCCTTGCGGGCAGGCGCAGACGGCGCGGCGTGCCCCGCAGACCTGGACCGGGCACGGAAGATCGCCTTGCGGGCCGCCTTCGCCACGGCCCGATCCGGATGATGATCTGCAACGGCGGTGAGCACGTCAAGGGTGCGAGGGTGGTCGACGCGCCACACCTCGGCGACCTGTCCGGCGAAGTCAGCGTGAGTCGCGCCCTCGTTCAGGTCTTGCACCGCCGCAGCGGCCGGCATGGTGTCGAGCATGGCCGCACCCATGTCCACGAGCACCCACAGCGCGTCCTCGGCCAAGACTTCGACCCCCGGATCCTCGCCTGCGCTCGCCAGCCACATGGCCGCGAGCGCACCCACGCCTGGCTCGCCGACCAGGCTGCGAGCCGCATCCAGGCCCGCCGGGCCAAGCGACCCAAGCGCATCGATACCTGACATCCGCTGCACAGGCGTACCGGTCTTGAGAACGGCGGAAAGTTCGGCCGCGGCCTCCGCCTGGCCCCGCAGCCCCACCCAACCGGCCAGCTCGTCGGCACCGTCGGCCTGGTCGTATGCGGCGATCGCGGTGAGCATGTCGGCGGCATCCGATTCGGCGTAATCGCCTATCGCGCGGACGGGCAAACCATGCGCCCGCAGGATGTGATGTACGCCCCAGACGCCGAGCGGGGTGAGATCGACATCACCGTTGCCCAGCTCGACTGCGCCCGCTTCCGCTGCCCCGCCAAGGAGCCCGGCCACCGCGTTCTCGCATCGATCCTCGGGCTCGCCCGTGGCGAGTTCCGAGCCGGGAAGGCATGAGGCGGCCTCCTCTGCGAGCTCGCTCACATCGACCGGCCCGGCCGCCGCGTACAGCGCGGTCAGCATGCCAACCAGCTCGCCTTGAAGCAGGCTGGCAAGCGGCCCGCCAGGCGCGGGGAAGTCGGGATGAATCAGCCCGGCAAAGGCGGCCAGCCACGCCTCAAGCACGGCAACGTCACGTTCACCGCTATCGTCGCCACCGCCTGCGGGCGCCAGGACACCCAGCCGCTGTCCCGGCGTCGCGTGGCGGCCATCGACATCGACCAGGCCTGCAAGCTGAGCGACCATCCACAGCCGGTCAAGCGGGGCGGAGTCATGGGCGCTGTCCAATTGGTCAAGCCGCAACGTGCGGGCGGGTTCGACGTACGTGGCCTCGTCCGCAGCGCCGGCCCGGGAAGCATCGAGGCCGAACTCGGTGATGACGGCGCGGGCGTCCGCGAGGCGCAGCACCCCGCTGTCGGTGAGCTGCCGTGACGGCCCGAGCCATGCCGCCAGCCGCCGCGCCTCCGTGAGCAAGTGGCAAGCCCGTGCTGCGGCAGCGAGCTCGTCCGGCGGCGCCAGCCGTACCGGCGCCAGGTCCAGCTCCGCGTCTTCGCCGAGAAAGTCCTCGACAGAATCCTCATCGGCAAAGTCCTCGCCGGCAAAGTCCTCGCCGGCAAAGTCCTCGCCGGCAAGGTCCTCGCCGGCAAGGTCCTCGTCGAAGTCGGGTTGCCCGGTCCCGGTTAAGTCGAGCAGCAGATGGTCATCGCTGGGCGCGAGCACGCGCCGCGCCGCCTCCCGTGCGTTGAACTCGTCGATCCAGCGCGTCGCGTCATCCTGGTCCTCGATGTCGATTCCCTCCGCGAGCATGGACTGGGTAATCGTCCTGGCCATCCCCCAGTTGGCCGGGTCCATGACCGCGTCCGCGAATCGGGGCTCGATGTCATCGAGCTCGCGCATGAGCGCGTCGTGCTGCTGCGGTTTGATGCGGCCGGTGTCCTCGAGGAATCCGCACACCGCCCGCATAGTCGGGATGACGTCCTCCGTGTCATCCGCGTCCCGCACCGAGATCTTTCTCGGAAGCACCTTTAGCAGGAGAAGTCTCAGGTCACCAGGCGTCAGCTCGGCGAGATCCTGACCGAGGTGGTCCTGAGCCAGGTCGCAAAGCAGCTCAGCGTCGTCGATACTGCCCACGACATCCTGTGCCTTGCTTTCTGCCCAGGTTGCCAGTTCGTCGAGGAAAGCATCCGTCGTCTCTGCAGTCACGCCCACGACCTTAGCGATGGGCACTCGCCGCTGCCGCCGAATCGACACGGGCGCATGAAAGCCAGCCACATCTGGCTGGCATCAGTCAGGATTGGATCAGCGGCGGACGACGGCGAGCACGGTGCGGTAGGCCTCTGTGACCACGCCGTCAGGGAACTGCGCCAGCAGCATCGCGCGCTCGGTGGCGAGGAATTGACCGACTCCGTGGTGGCCGAGAACCGCCACGTATGACTTGGAGTTGAGATTCGCCAGGTGCACGTTGAGCGCCACCCGTCGTGACCAGGTGAACTCGGCGATCTGGGCCGGCTGTCCCAACCACAGCGCGGTCGGGTCCGCGTCCCCGCGAGAGCCCGGATACTTGTCCCGGCCCGCACGGTAATCAGGGCAGGCCGCCATCAGCCGTTCTTCCTGCGCCACCTCCCACGGCGCCTCGCGCGCCGTCAGATTCCACCAGGCCGCGAAGCTGCCGCCCCGCCCGAGCACCCGGCGGTACTCGGGTACCGCACGGTGCGGATCAGTCCAGTGCCAGGCTTGCGCATAGGTGATGAAGTCTGCGCAATCGTCCCGTAGTGGCAGCGCGTTGCCGTCGCCTCGCACGACGCCCACGCCGGGCGAGGTCCCGGCTAGCTTGGCGAGCATGCCCGCGGAAGGCTCCACCGCGACCACCTGTGCGCCCAGGTCACGCATCTGCCGTGCCGCGATCCCAGTGCCCGCGCCCACATCCACGACCCGCGCCGCGTCTAGGTCACGCCCGGCCAGATCCGTCAGGGTGGCATAGAGCTGTGGCGGGTAATCTGGCCTCGCCGACGCGTAGCAGTCGGCTACGGCGCCGAAGACTGCCGTCACCCCCACGCCCCCCACCCCTTCCTCGCGAGCTGAGCCGACCTTAACCCGCGCCATGTACCCGGCGGTCCCGGGCTCCGCAATATATTCCTTGCCAGTTATATAACTGGTGGAGTACAGTGGCCGTCATGTCAACGGTGTTCGAGGTGGTCTCGGAGCCGACCAGGCGGCACATCCTGGACCTTCTGCTCCAGCAGCCATGCTCGGTGGGCGAACTGGTGGAGCAACTGGACACGAGCCAGCCCGGTACCTCCAAGCACCTGCGCGTGTTGCGCGGCGCCGGCCTGGTGCGGGTCCACCGCGACGCGCAGCGCCGGTTGTACGAACTGGCGCCAGAGCCGCTTGCCGAGATCGACGCGTGGCTCGGGCCGTATCGGATGCTCTGGGCGCGTCGCCTTGACGCGCTCGAACGCCACCTCGACGGGGCCTCCTGACCTCACGGCCGACCGCCTGGCAGGCCCGCGGAGCCTGCCGCGCGGCATTTCCACCTCGACGCGCCCGCCACCCGCTGGCCGTCGGGTCCACCGACCTGGTCCGCCTGGCTGGCTGGGAGGAGATCCACCGGCAGCATCTGGTGCGGCTGCACCAGCACAACACAGGCACGCACAGTTATGTGACGAGCACGAACAGGTAACAGCAGAAGTAAGAAAAAGTGACGGCAGGTGGCGGCGCGCTGATCGACGACCCGCGCTACGCGCTCGCCAGGCACCCGGACCCCGCCAGGGCGCACACGGCGGCTTCGAGGATGCGGGCGCGGATCCTGGCCTGGAGCCGCGACCCCGACCCGTGGAAACGCCGCACCGCGGTCATCTGCCAGGTCGGAGCCGTTAAAGATACTGATCTCGGCTGCTCTGCGCGTGCATCGAGCCAAACCTTGCCGACCCTGGATTCTTCCTACGCAAGGGCATCGGGTGGGCGCTGCGCGCCTACGCCTGGGTGGACCCCGCCGAGGTTGCAAGGTACGTCGCGGCGCACGCGGACACACTCTCCGGATTATCCAGGCGCGAAGCGCTCAAGAACATATCCCGAACGGCTGCCGCGTCTCGTCGTCAAGATCACCTGCGCCGCCGGTCCCCCGCGGGCGCCAGCGTGCGGCGGTCCGGGCTGGTGACCGGGCATCAGAATGTGGCCCCGGCCGGTAACGACCGCACGCGCACGAGGACGCCGCGCGGGTAAGCGACGGCGGTCGCCTCGGCGCCGGGTCAGGAGGCGGCGAGGGCGCGGACGAACTGGCCCGCGTCGATCGTTCCCCAGCCGCTGGCCAGGTCATAGCCGGGGTCGGCGTTGAAGCCTGTGACGCCGGCAAACGAGTTGTTGCCTGTGGCGATGTCCACTATCCCGGTCGTCAACGCCAAGCGGCTCGCCTGGCTGCGGGCTCCAAGCTGGTAGAGCGCCGGGTTGATGAGACCAAGACGGTGGCCCGCGACCTGGTCGGCAAGCGCGACGACGGCCGAGAAGATCGGTGTTGCCTCGCTCGTCCCGCCGAGGAGGTCCCAGCCAGGACCCGTGGCGGCGAACGACTGGTATACCCAGCACCCGCCATCGGCCCCAGCGCTCATGCTGATGTCCGGCGTGCCGCGGTGATCACCGACGACACTACGGACGCTGGCCTGGAAGGACGGGCGGCCGAATATGGTGGACTGACCGCCGCCGCCCGCGCCGGAGCCGTCATTCCACACCGAGTCCGCCTGGACTCGGTTGCCCGCATCGTCCAGAAACAGCTGTGCGCCCCCGACCGACGTGACGAGCGGGTCAGCGGACGGCCACGAGTCGACGCGCCGCTTGTACGTGGTCACGCCGTCAAGTTCGTCGTTGGTGGCGCCGGCGTCGCCTGACGCGGCGAGCACGGTGACGCCCCGCGCCAGCGCGTTCTTAAAGGTGTACCGCAGGTTCAGCAGGCTAGAGTAGTTGCCCTTGTCGAACCCGGGGAAGGTGTTTTCCGTGGCGCCGAAGCTCTGTGAGATCACATCACCGACACCGCTGTCGATCAGCGCCTCCTCGGCATTCATCATCTCGGGGAAACCCGTGACACCCTCGGTCTCCGCGACCGGGGTCTCCACCAGGACAATGCGCGCGCCAGGGGCGATCGAGTGCGCATACTCCACATCGAGCGTCGACTCGTCCGCCCAGCCGGCCATGACCGAATTCTTATTGTCGAATGACGAGACCTTGCCCGCCTGAACAACCCGCAGGTCAGGGTCGGGGAAGCCGAACTGCTTGTCGAACACCTGAATGTCGTTGCGGATAGTCGGCGATCCGAACGAGTCAACGATCACGATCGTCCGGCCCTTGCCGGTGATCCCGTCGGAGTACAGCCCGTTCAGGTCGTACGCCTGGCGGTACTGCACCGGCGTGTAGCAGTAGACCCCGAACGACGTCAGGCATTTCGAGGTCGGCTGCGGGGCCGGCTGCTGAACCCGCGCGTTTACCAGCCCGATCACCGCCGGGACCGGGGGGGTCACCGCCGCGAGCGATCGAGCCGCGCCGACCCTGCCGCTCGCACCTCGCGCCGCGCCCACCCCAGGTGCCGCGGTAACAGCGGCGAGGATCCCGGCGGCAGCCACGGCGGCGACACCGCGACGGCGCCACGGCCGGAAGGCGAGCTGGATGATCGGCAAGACGACGCTCCCTGGATCGCCTAGCAGTGACGGCGACGCCACCTCGTCGGGCGTGGCGCGACGCCGGCGAAGGGCGGCGAGCCGCTGACGTGATGTATTTACCTATTGCTACCCCGTCAATGATCCGCTGATGTTTACCCGTCAGTGATCATCTGATATCACCAGTGACGATTTGCGCACGGAACTTCTCGCTCTGAATCTGACCGAATGTAACTAAAGAGACTTATTACCGTTTCGGGACCTTTGTCCCTTCCCGGGACGACCGCCGCCGGGAGAGGATTTTCTGCATTGCTTGCACGGGGCGCCGGGGGCGCGGGATATGCGGGGCGCGTGACAAGGTCTGCCAGAGAGGGCATCGAAAGATGAGCCCACGGCCGGGCACGGGAACAGGCAACGGATCGCGCAGAGCAACAAGCCGGGCGACCAGGGGGACAAGCCAGGCGAACGGGACGATCGACGGGGCGAAGAAAAAAAAGCGGCGAGGCAAGATCAATACACTGTCTGGCGCCGCGCTCGTAGTGGTCCTGACCGTGCCCGTGCTGCTCCTGCGATTGCAGCCGTTGCCCGCCTCGAAGATACAGACACCGGGGCGCTCGCAGAACTCGGGGCTGCACGGTCACATCGACAGCGTGCAGCAGGCGAGCAACGGAAGCCGCGGCGAGGGCAGCCAAGGCGGCCACCGCAGCGGCGCGGCGAAGTCGGCACCAGGCGAGACCTCCGTCGGCGGCGGCAACCCGGCAGGCCCGGCAGGCCCGGCCACCCCGTTGGTTCGGTTAGCGCCTGGCGCACCCGGCGCGACGTCGTATTTCGATCTGGCGCGCAAAGACTGCGTCGGGACGGCCGCGCCGCGCGGCGGGCAGCCGAGTTCGAAGGTCTGGTACACGGTCGCGAACGGTGTGCTGTCTGACGTCTACGAGCCCACCGTGGACAACACCAACGTCGGCACTCTGCAGTACGTCGTCACCGACGGGGCCACGTTCACCGACTTGCAGTCCCGCGACCTTACCTACACGGTCAGCGCCGACCCGTCGGGAATGGCCTGCACGGTCACGGCGACGAGCGCCAAGCACGGGTACCGGCTCGTCACCACCTACCTGACCGACCCGCAGCGCGATACAGTGCTGATGCGCACACGGCTGGAACGCGCACCCGGCTCAACCACCGATCTCAGCGCCCTGCACGTGTACGCGCGCCTGGACGCGCACGTCAACGGCAACGGCGGCGGCGGCACCGCGAACGGTGGCCCAGACACGGGAATCCTGAACGGTACTGCCAGCGCTGGCAGCACTGGCAGTACCGCAAACGCCGCGGTCCCCGTCATCTACGACACCTCGGTGACCAGCCAGGCGGTGAACCGCGACTACGCGGCGCCCACCTATATGGCGCTTCGCTCGACCTCGCCGTCGCAGGACGCAAGCGTTGGGTACGCGGGCACCGCCAGCGACGGCCTCACCCAGCTCGACGCGTCCCACGCGCTCACCACCCGCTACGCGTCAGCGCCTGCCGGCCACATCATCGCCACGGCGGACGTCACACCCGTGAGCAGCACCGCCAGCACGGCCAGCACGACCAGCACGGCTAGTACGGCTAGTACGGCCCCCGTGGCCGGCGCAGGGTCAAGGACCGTGACGCTGGCGCTGGGGTTCGGGCGCTCGCTTGACGGTGCGCTCAACGCGGCTGGAGGATCACTGCGGCAGCCGTTCAGTACCGTCCTCGATGCCTACCAGCAGGGCTGGAGCGCCTACGACGCCAGCCTGAACCGGCCGCCCGCCACGCTGCCCGGCCCGCCGGGCAGCGATCAGGCCCAGGTGCGCGGGGCGTATTACCTGTCCGCGAACGTGCTCAAGGCAAGCGAGGACAAGACCTTCCCTGGCGCGATCGTGGCGTCGCTCGCAAGCCCGTGGGGCCAGGCGGTGAGCGCGGGCGCCGCGCCCGGCGGCGAGGCCGTCTACTTCGGCTCCTACCGCGAGGTTTTCTCACGTGACCTGTACGAGGTCTTCACCGGGCTGCTCGTGGACGGCGACCTGGCTACCGCACGGGCGGCTACCCGGTTCCTGCTGGAAAAACAGCAGTTGCCAACCGGTGAGATCCCGCGCAACTCGCTGCTGAACGGCAAGGCCGCGCCGGATACCGGCGGTGACCAGCTTGACGAGACCTCCGATCCGATCCTGATGGCCTACCAGGCTGGCCTCGGCGGTGACACGGCCCTCTACCGCCAGCACATCGTTCCCGCAGCCGACTTCCTCGTCGCGCATGGCCCCTCGTTCGGCGTCGAACGCTGGGAGGAGCAGTCGGGCTACTCGCCGTCGACGATCGCGGCCGAGATCGCCGGGCTCACCGCCGCCGCGGCGATCGCGACCAGGCAGGCAGACAGCCCGCGCGCGCAGGTCTACCAGGCAACCGCGGACTATTTCCAGCGCATGATCAAGAAGTGGACCGTTACGACCACAGGGCCGGACGGGCCGAGCTACTTCATCCGGGTGTCCAAGACCGGCGACCCGAATGCCGCGATCAGCTACAGCCTCGGCAACGGCGGCCCCGCCGTCGACCAGCGCACGGTGCTGGACGGCGGCTTCCAGGAGCTTGTTCGGCTCGGTGAGCTGCCGGTCAGCGACCCGGACGTGCAGGCCTCGCTCGCCCGCTGGGACAAGCTGATCGGCGTTAGCACGCCGAGCGGCACCGGCTACTACAGGTACGCCGTCGCGGCCGCCGACGGCAGCGCGGACGGCTACGGGGACTGCTACCAGCCCAGCCAGTCCTCGTGCACGACGCCGGGCCAGCCGTGGCCGACGACCGGCACGGGCACCGGGCACCTGTGGCCGGTGCTATCCGGCGAGCGGGCAGAATCGGACATCGCTGCCGCGGATCCCACCGGCGCCGCTGGGCTGCTCACCGCCATGATCAACTTCTCTTCCGGCGTTGGCCTCGTGCCCGAGCAGGCCTGGGAGGATCCGGACCTGGCCCCCTCGCCCTACGGGACCGACCCGACGGTCGCCTCGATCGGGTTCACCGACGGGAAGGCCGCGGGTTCTGCGGCGCCGCTGTCCTGGGCTCAGGCGCAGGAACTGCGGCTGATCGCCGATCTCGGCGCGCGGCGGATCCTGGAGCAGCCGTCGATCACGACGAACCGTTATGTCCGGCAGGCGCCGCCGGCCGCAGTGCCCGTTACGCTGACCGCGCCGCGAGACGGGAGCACGACCGAATCCTCCGCCACCACCATCACCGGGACCACGACGCCGGGCGCGAAAGTGGTTGCCGAGGCCGCGGACACCGGCACGCCCGCCGCGGCGCCATCGGAGGTTACCGCGACCGCGACCGCGGACGGCTCGTTCGCCGCGGCGGTGCCTGTCGGGTCCGGCACCAACGTGCTGACCGTGACCGCTTCGGCCGGCACTGGCACCGGGTACGCCCAGCTCACGGTGGTCGGCGACGTGGTCGGCGGCACGGCGGTGAAGGACGTACCGATCCGGCAGCCGACGACAACGAGCCCGGCACCTACCACTACCCGACCGACCACTACCCGACCGACCACTACCCGACCGACCAGTACCCGACCGACCAGTGCGACTCCTCCTTCGTCTCCTTCGTCGTCGGCACGTTCGTCTCCTCCGTCCCGGGCACGTTCGTCTGCTTCGTCCCGGGCACGTTCGTCTCCTTCGTCCCGGGCACGTTCGTCTCCTTCGTCTCCGGCACGTTCGTCTCTACGTCGCCGACTCGCTCGATATCACCGGTTCCAGGTGATCACCGCTGAACGCTCACGCCGACGTTCGGCAACCTGATCGGCAACTGCTCGACGTGTATGCGCCCCCCGCGCGACTGCTACCTTGACGGCCGCCGCGGGATGATCGGCTGATCGGCGCGGGTGTTATGTGCCCGGCGCTATCCGCGGGATGGTTGACACGATCGCGGACCTGAACACGATCGCAGACCTGTCAGCACTTCAGAGTTCGGCGTCCTGCAGCAGCAGGCCTTGGGCGCGGCGGAGGGTCTCGTCAATCTTGTCCAGGGTGGCGGTGTCGGCCGTGACGGGCTCGTAGCGGTTACCGCGCCTGGTCTCCCAGCGGCGGGCCACGTCAGGCGCGCGTTCACCGGTGAAAGCGGCCGCCGCCTGCGCGGCCGCGCCGAGCGCGACCAATTCGGCGGCATCGGGCACGAGCAGGGCCCGCCCGGAGAGCCGCCTGATGGTGTCCCGCCACGCCGCGCCCCTGGCGCCGCCACCGATCAAGATCAGCGGCGCGGCCGGAGACAGCTGATCGCCTGACACCCCAACCTGGGCAAGCGCGGTGAGGAGCGAGCAGGCGGCGCCGTCGTAGGCCGCCTGCAGAAGCTGGCCCGCGGTGGTGTCAGGGCGCAGGCCAGTGATGAGCGCGCTGGCGTTGGGGAGGTTGGGCGTGCGCTCGCCGTCGAAGAAGGGCAGCACCACCGCCGTACCACCCGGCTCGACGGCCTCGCGGTCGCGGCCAAGCAGGCCAGCCATCCGGTCGATGGCCTGGGTGCAGTTCAAGGTGGCAGAAAGCGGCAGGAATGCCCCTGCCGCGTCGGCGAACCCAGCGACCACGCCAGACGGATCGGCAGGGCGCCGCATCGACACCGCGTACACGGTGCCAGAGGTGCCCAGGCTGATGACCGGTTCCCCGGCCGCGAGGCCGAGCCCGAGCGCCGCCGCCATGTTGTCGCCGGTACCGATGCCCACGACGGTGCCAGGTTTCAGGCCAAGCGCCGCGGCGCTGGCGGGCGTGAGGGTTCCCGCGATCGCGTCGGGCGGGCGCACCTCGGGCAGCAGCGCGCGGTCCAGGTCGAGCAGTGGCAGCGCCAGGATCTCGCCGTCGTAGGCGTCGGTGGCGGTGGAGAACCAGCCAGTACCCGACGCGTCACCCCGGTCGGTGACGGCCGCACCACACAGCCGCTCGGTCAGGTAGTCATGCGGAAGCCTGATCGCGGCCGTGCGGCTCGCCGAGTCGGGCTCGTAGCGGCGCAGCCATGCCCACTTCGCGGCGGTGATGCTGGCCACAGGCACCGTGCCGGTCCGCCGTGCCCAGTGCGCGGCGCCTTCGAGGTCAGGCGTGCGCAGGGCCGCGATAAGTTCGGCGGCCTGCGGCGCCGCCCGCACATCGTTCCACAGCATCGCCGGGCGTACCGGATCGCCGCGCGAATCCACCGTCACCAGTCCGTGCTGTTGTGCACCAACCGAGATCGCGGCGACGTCATTTGCGGGCCCCGCCTGATCGAGTGCCTGGGCCAGGGCGGCGCCGAGCGCGCCCCACCACTCGACCGGATCACTCTGCCTGGCGCCGTCGCTCCCTGTCACCGTGTGCGGAGCCGTCCCCCAGCCGAGGACAGCGCCGTCGTCAACGTCGACCACGAGGGCCTTCGTTGACTGAGTAGAACTGTCAACTCCCGCCACTAGGCGCCTAGTCACGATCGGGATGCTACCGCCCGTCGGAGCCGGCCCGCGGCAGCCGCTGCGCAATAAATCTGAACGGCTGCGCGGGGGCCCTGCGGGCCGTCACGCCTGACGGGGGCTCCTCCGCCGGGGGCCCCGCGGCCGGCACGCCTAACCAACGCCTAACCAGGGGGCCAGCCAGGCCGTCGAGCTCGGCCAGCGTGGCGAAGGATGGGCCGACGCGGGCCGACAGGTCGCGGCTGACCGCTTCCGCGTCGCGAAGGACACGCAGCATGTTGCCCCGCGTCAGGCCCGCGAGATCGGATCGCGACCAGCCGTGGCGCAGCAGTTCCGCGATGAGCAACGGCTAACCGGCCACGTCCGCGAGCCCGCCGGGCTGGTCCGGCCTGCCGTCGTAGTCGCCACCGATGCCGACATGGGATGCGCCCGCGACATCGCGGGCGCGGCGCGGCGAGACGAAGGCGGGCACGAAGGTGACGAGTCTGGCAGGGTCTGACCGGCGGCCGGCGGTCGGTGGCCGTCATGACCTTTCGACCAGCCGGGCGAAACGGCGCAGTGAACTGTCCAGGCCTGCCTGCGCTACCGGCCGCACGAGGGCGCGTCCCACCGCCCCGACCAGGACCTTCGGCAACTCAAGCCGCTCGATCCAAACGAACTCGCAATGCGGCCCGCGCGGGACGGCCTCGAACACGCCGTCGCCGCGCACGACGCGGCCGGTGTGCTGGACGACGCACCTTCGCGGCGGATCCCATTCGGTAATCACCATGGTGTCGGTGAAACCGACCGGGCCGATGCCTGTCCGCGCCGATACCCGGGCGCCCGCCCCGTGGCCGCCGCTAACCTGGGTCCCCCACATCCACTCGCCCTGCCGGCGCCAGTCGATCGCGGCCCGCCAGACCCGCTCCTGCGACGCTCGCACGAGTACCCGTGAAGTGATCTCCAGCAGTTCCGCCACGTCATCAGGTTAACCGGCGTGCTGCCACTGTGACAGGTGTTCTCATAGTGGCCAGTGTGCCGAGAGTGCCACCGTGGTGCTCCAACCGCGCCAATGGACCATCGGGTGGGTAAAAAGAACAACCCGGAGGAAGGCGTGGCAGGTACCGCCCGCGGTTACCGACGTGGTCACCGCGGCCATGCTGCACAATCATCGAAGGAGCCCGCCGCGGATTGCTTAACGCCGCGCGCGGCGCCCGATGTCGCGGGAGGTGCGGTGGGAGATCAGGGAACC
This sequence comes from Streptosporangiaceae bacterium, assembly GCA_035517695.1. GTDB lineage: Bacteria > Actinomycetota > Actinomycetes > Streptosporangiales > Streptosporangiaceae > DATFVJ01. The sequence goes on along the minus strand of DATIYI010000353.1, from coordinate 13,183 downwards.
GCGCGGCGGATCATGCCGGCGCCGCGGCTGCAGGAGGTAGCGGAAGGCATCCACGTCTATCTGCAACCGGATGGAAGCTGGTGCCTCAGCAACTCGGGGGTGCTTGTTGGCCCACGTTCTGTGCTGCTGATCGACACCGCGTCGACGCAGCCGCGGGCACGCGCTCTTCGCGAGGCCATTGGCACGCTCACCTCGCGGCCGGCCCGGACGCTGGTCAACACCCACCACCATGGCGACCACACCTATGGCAACTTCATGTTTCCCGAGGCGACGATCGTCGGGCACGCCCTGGCCCGCAGCGAGATCCTTGAAGCCGGCCTGCAGCTCAAGCTGATCTGGCCAGATGTCGAGTGGGGAGACATCGAGATCGTGCCGCCCGATGTGACGTTCACCGACCGGCTCACGTTGTACGCCGGCGAGCTAGAGGTACAGCTCTTGTATGTCGGCCCGGCGCACACCACCAACGACGTCGTGGCCTGGATCCCCGAGCGCGGCGTGTTGTTCGCGGGCGACCTCGTCTTCAACGGCGGCACACCGTTCTGCATGATGGGCTCGATCGCCGGCTGCCTGGAGGCAATCGGCACGGTGCGCGGGCTCGGTGCTGGCACGGTCGTCAGCGGTCATGGCGGCGTGGCCGGTCCAGAGGTGTTCGACGTCAACGCCGCGTACCTGCGCTGGATACAGCAGACGGCCAGGGCGGCGCTGGCCGCCGGGCTTTCGCCGCTCGAGGCCGCCCGCCAGGCCGACCTCGGCGATTTCGCCGGCCTGCTCGACCCGGAGCGGATCGTCGGCAACCTGCACCGGGCCTACGCTGAGGAGCGTGGGGGTGCGCGCGGTGAGACTCTCGACATAGTGCCGATCTTCATGGAAATGGCCAAGTACAACGGTGGCGCGATGCCCGCGTGTTACGCGTGATCGAGGCGCCCCCGCGATGAGCAACAGCGGCGCAAGGTGAGCCGCAGCCGCGCACGGCGAGCCGCAGTACCCGAGGGAAGCCGCGATGCAAGGGAGCAGCGATGCGCTGGGTGACTTATGTTTCACCAGCTGACGGTGGCGAGCGCCCCGGACTGCTGAGAAACGGGACCGTGCACGGCCTGCGGGGCACTGCCCGGCTGCTCGACCTGCTCGGTGACGACGGCGGCCGCCTGGCCCAGGCTGCCGAGAACGCCCTGGCGGACCCCGCCGAGGTGGTCAAGGAAGAGCAGGCCAGGCTGTGTGCCCCGATCCCGGTGCCGCCATCGATCCGCGACTACATGGCCTTCGAGGAACACACACGCAACGCCAGGCTCGCGCGCGGACGTGAGGTCGACCGGGGCTGGTACGAACTGCCCGTCTTCTACTTCACCAACCCGGCCGCCGTCCATGGCCCAGCGGACGACGTGGCGATCTCACCGGGCTCGCGGCAGTTCGACTACGAACTCGAGGTCGCCGCCGTCATCGGGCGTGAGGGCCGCGACCTCAGCCCTGGGCAGGCCGAAGAGCACATCGCCGGCTATTTGATCTTGTGCGACTGGAGTGCGCGCGACGTACAGTTCGCCGAGATGAAACAGATGCTCGGCCCGGTCAAGGGGAAAGACTCGGCGACCAGCCTCGGCCCGGCTCTCGTCACGCCGGACGAGCTTGCTCCCTATCGCCGCGGCAAGGCCTTCGACCTGGCGATGACGGCCACGGTCAACGGGCGGCCCTACAGCGAAGGCAACCTGGCCGATATCTACTGGTCGTTCGGCCAGATGATCTCCTATGCCTCGCAGGGAACGCGCGTGGTACCCGGTGACGTCATCGGCAGCGGCACCGTGGGAACCGGGTGCATCCTGGAGTTGTCTGGGCTGCACGGCAGCGACAGCTACCCATGGCTGCAGCCAGGCGACCAGGTCAGGCTCGAGGTTGCCCATCTCGGTGCCATTTCCGCGCGGATTCTGCCCGGCCGCCCTGTCGCCGCGCCAAAGCAGGCGGTTCCATGATCATTTCCTGCTCATAGGGCGGGTAGACGCGTCGTGATCATGGAACTCGGTGCTGTGCCACATGGCAGCGGGTCGCGCACCGCGGCAGCCGTTAGGGTGAGATCGTGAGTAATTCCCCGCTGCCCGCTGATCGCCGACATATGCGGGTCTCTGACGCCGATCGCGATCAAGTTGCCGAGGTGCTCAGGGAAGCCGCCGGGCAAGGCCGGCTCACGTTCGACGAGCTTGACCAGCGCCTCGAACACGCCTATGCGGCGAAGACCTACGCCGAACTCGAGACCGTCACCCACGACCTGCCCGCGGCCGGCCCGGCCGGGTCCACTCCCGGCGCCTCGGCGGTCCCCGACGCCCGGGTCGGCGGCACGCCAGCCAGTAAGATCTCCATCGCGATCATGAGCGAGGCGAGACGATCGGGACAGTGGGTCGTGCCTGACGTCTACGTGGCCGTGGCCTTGATGGGCGGCGTGGTGCTCGACCTGCGGCAGGCGCTGTTCAGCCAACGTGAGGTGACGATCCATGCGTACGCCTTTATGGGCGGCATCAACGTCATCGTTCCCCAGGACATCGAGGTGGACGTCTCCGGCATCGCCTTCATGGGCGGCTTCGATCAGAGGGCGAGCGGGCCGGGCGTGCCCGGGGCGCCGCGGGTGAAGGTAATCGGATTCGCGTTCATGGGCGGTGTCGACGTCAGGCGCAAGCCGCCGAAGAAGCGCGACAAGGCCGATGCTGGCCAGGACCTGGAGGGAAACCACCGGCCGCCGATCGAGGACTGAAGGGGCTCCTCCGCGGGCCACGTGCAGGCTCTTCCGTATAAGTCCCATGATGTAATCCCGCTCGTTGGCCATCTCCTTCATAGTACCAAGGTTGGTACCAACCTGCTATCCTAGTGCTGGGTCCAAAGAAAGGACGACACCATGCCAGCCTTGAACGTTCAGCTCACCGACGCCGAACTGACCGCGCTGCGCGCGCGCGCCAGTGCTGAAGGACGCTCGATGCGTACGCTCGCGCACGATGACATTGCCGGGAACACCGCCCAGGCCGCTGAGGACGCGAAGATTGCCGCTGCGTATGCCCGGATCAAGCAGATCAGTGCCGACCTTCTTAACCGGCTAGCAGACCGGTGATCTTCCTCCGCTACGAGCACATCGTCGCCATGCATCAGGACATCACTGGCGATGACGCAGTGCGTGACCCAGGACTTCTGGAGTCCGCCCTCGCCCGCCCGCAGGCCACGGTGTTCGGCGAGGACGCGTACCCCACGGTCTGGGAGAAGGCTGCGGCGCTGCTGCACTCAATGGTCCTCAATCATGTCTTCCTCGATGGGAATAAGAGGACGGCTTGGATGGCGGCGACGGTGTTCCTCGAAGCCAATAACCATCCGCTGGACCCTGAGTTTGACCAGCAGGCGGCCGAGGACCTCATGGTCGCGGTTGCTGTTGGCGAATGCGACGACACCAAGGCGATTGCCAACGAGCTGATTAAGTTCGCTAGCCGTTGAAGCACGAGTGATCCCCGAGCTTGCCCCCGCGCGGCGCTGAGTCGGACGCCGCGGCCCCGCATCACTACCCGCGTGTAATCGGCGGCCAATGACCTGGCGCTGGGCGTTCACGACCAGCTGGTGGCTGCGCGTGACGAGACAACGGCGCGACGTGCGTGGGCGTTGTCATGGACCACAGAGCCAAAACAAGCCTCCTCGGACAGGCCACTAGGTCCGCTAGCCTCGGCAGGGTGTATAGCGACATTCCTGGTGAGATCTCTGCGACCGAGGCGCTCGAACTCGTGCGATCGGATGCGGTCCTGCTCGATGTCCGTGAGGATCACGAATGGGCCGCTGGGCATGCCCCCGGGGCGACCCACATCCCGATGTCTCGTCTCTCGCAGTACGCCGCCAGCCTGCCCACGAACAAAACGATCATCTGCGTCTGTCACGTCGGTGCCAGATCGGCGGCGGTCACCACTGCCCTGAACCATGCCGGCTGGACCGCGCGCAACCTCGCAGGCGGAATGGAAGCCTGGGTGGCCGCTGGCCTTCCTGTGGTGGATCACTCTGGCGGCACCGGCGTAGTGATCTGAGGCGCAGCCGGGCGCCGTCAGGAGCGCCAGGCTCGTCCACCGTAAAGTGGACCAGGTCACAGGAGTCTCGCCGTAAGGACACCCGGTATCTATGCCCGCACAACTGACGCTGATGGCTGTCCACGCACATCCCGACGACGAGGTGCTCGGGACCGGCGGCGTGCTCGCTCGCTGCGCCGACGAGGGAATTCGCACGGTCCTTGTGACCTGCACGAACGGTGAGCAGGGCGATGGGCCCAACGGGGTGAAGCCGGAACAAAAGGGTCACGACGAGTTGCAGGTCAGCGAACGCAGAATTGCCGAGCTTCGCGATTCCGCGGCCCACCTGGGCGTCACTCACGTCGAACTTCTCGGCTACCGCGATTCCGGCATGGCGGGATGGACGGCCAATGCCGACCCTGATGCTTTCGCCAACGTGCCCGTCGAGCAGGCCGCCGAAAACCTGTCCGCCCTGATGGAACGCTACCTCCCGCAGGTCGTTGTGACCTATGACGAGAACGGCGGCTACGGTCACCCGGACCACATCCAGGCCCACCGGATCACGGTCGCCGCCACCAGGTCCAGCGTGGCTCCCCGCAAGCTGTACGACACCGCAATTCCCCGTGCCCGGATCGCCGGCCTGCTGGAGTACCTGCGGGCAACCGGCGCCGATATGGGTGAATTCGACTTGCCTCCCAACTTCGGCACCCCGGACGAGTTGATCACGACCGTGGTCGACGTATCGCCCTATGTTGAGCGCAAGCGCAAGGCGCTTGAGGCCCACGCGAGCCAGCGCGACAACATCTTCCTGCTGCGGCTGCCTGAAGACGCGCAGCAGCAGGCCTTCGGGCAAGAGGCGTTCGTCCGGCGTTTCAGCCAGGTGCCCGCGCCTGAGCACGAGGACGACCTCTTCTTCGGCCTCCGCTAGCGAGTTCCGCCCGGTCCACTGTGGCTGCCCGTCGCCGAAGGCCATGCGCGGCGCGGCAGCCCACGCACCCGGGCCGCGGGGCGCTTTCTATGGCGGCTCGGCGGCTCGTTCGAGGGTGGTGAGCTGCTCCTTGGTGCCGATGGCGATGAGCACGGAATCCGCCTCGACCTTGGACGTCAGCGGTGGATTCGTGATGAACGTCCCGTCGCTGCTGCGCAGCGCGAGCACAAGCGCGCCCGTCGAGTCGCTCTGGCTGGTCTCCCGCAGCGTGCGGCCTGCGAGCCTGGATCCGGTGCGGACCTGTACCTCCTCCAGGCGGAACTCCATGCTGCCGTCATGCATGACGACGTCGAGGAATTCCACCACGTTGGGCTGTAGTGCGGCCGCCGCGATGCGCTGGCCGCCGATCCGTTGCGGGTTCACGACCCGGGTCGCGCCCGCCCGCAGCAGTTTCGGCTCCGACGCTTCCGTCCGGGCCCGCGCGACGATGACCAGATCGGGGCGGAGGGCGCGGGCGGACAACGTGACGTAAACGTTCTCGGCGTCCGTGTTGATCGCGGCGACGAGCGCGCGGGCCCGCATGATTCCCGCCTTGTGCAGCACGTCATCGTCGGTGACATCGCCAGTGAGGGCGGGATAAGGGACGGTCGCGGCGCGTTCAGGATCATTGTCGACGACTACTACCTGCGTGCCCTGGCCCGCCAGGTATTCGCCCACCGCGCGGCCGACCCTGCCCCATCCGCAGACGATTGCATGCCCGGTCATCCGGGCGATCTCCCGTTCCATCCGACGCCTTCCGAGATGCTGGCGCAGATGACCTTCCACCAGCGTTTCAAGCACCACGCCAAAGGCGTAGAGCGCGGTGCCGACCCCGGCAAGGATCAGCACGATCGTGAAAATCTTGCCCGCGGCGGTCAGCGGGTGGATCTCGCGGAATCCCACCGTCGTGATCGTGGTGACCGTCTGATACACGGCATCGAGCAAGCTGAAACCGAGCAGCAGGTAGCCGACGGTGCCGGCGATCATGACACCGAGTACGGCAAGCAGCGCGAACTCAATGCGGCGGACGTGGCCCACGACGCCATTGTGTCCCCCCGGCCAGCGGCCGGGGCCGGTTAACCCACCGAGGCCTTGACGCGCAGCTCCGTGACACGTCCGATGGTGCCGGAAACGAGGGAGGCTGATGAATGACGCCGATGACGCGCCCAGCATGCCGTTCGAGCGCGGCGGCACCTCGCCGTCGGGCACGGCTCCCGGTTCTGCCGCCGGCTCGCATCGACACGATGGCCTCGGCGGATGCCGGGCCCTGGCATCGCACCTGACGGAGGTATCCCGCTGGGATGATCATCGCGTCACCGAGCTCCGCGCGGTGATTTTCGTCGCCGGCCCCGCCGGTAACTAGCCATGATCTGCTCCCACCATTACAGGGAGTAGGCGGTCAGCACGTGTATCGCAGGCGGGCCGCGCTTTGGCTCACAAGTCGTTCGCGGAAAGTAAGGTGACTTTCGACCCTCCCACCTGAGAGCGCCGCCTGGCTCACTTGGGGGAATGTTCGTTGGCGATGAGGTGCCGCTCAACATCGGCTTCCCGGCTGCCCGCGCACGGTTCATGGAGTCCATCCGCGGCCGCTGGCTCGCCGATGCGTCGGACCGCGCCTACGCCGACGGTTTCTCCGGCCTGATCCGGGTCGGCCCTTTCGGCGCTGTCGTCGGGGCCTCCAAGTTGGTCCACGTGCGGATGCTTGAGCCTTCGCCCCGCGCCGAAGCCGTCGTGCTGCCACTGCGGTGGGAGGCCACAGGGGTGATGGGACGATTGTTTCCCGTGTTCGACGCCGACCTCATCGTCAGGCCCGCGGAAACAGGCACGACCATCCTGGCGCTGACAGGCGCCTACCGGCCTCCGCTGGCCGGTGCCGGTTCCGGGCTAGACCGGCTGGTGCTGCACCGGGTGGCCACCGGGACCGTCCGATCGCTACTACAGCAGGTGGCGGAAATACTCGCAGAACCCTCCGCCCAGGCCGCGCGCGCCGAACTGAGCCGCACCGACCGGGCGACGGGCCGCGCGCCCAGCGGCAACATCGAGCTGGAAACGAGCTCTTGACGCAGCCGGCGCCGGCTACGACGCGGGGATGACGAGCAGCGTCTGGGCGCTCACACCGACCGGCCCGGTGAGATCCGAAATGACCGAAGTGGCCAGCCCGGCCCCGCCAGTGGAGATCGTCGTCGCAGCGTCAACGCAGATCCACTCCCCGCCGGGCTCACGGTGCAGGTGAACGGTGAGCTCGGGGTTGATGAACCGCCAATGCCTGACATCGAGTTCACCCGACAGGCCGCTGGCGCTGTCCGCCACGACGAGCACCCGCTGCAGCGGGGTCGCCTCCTCGTCCGGGACCAGCGGATACCGCAACCGGGCCCAGACCGTGGCCGGGCCGGCCGACATGAACCCTCCGCTGACCATGCGCCACTCGATGGCGGATACGTACCCGTCCACCCATCCAGGTGGCACCTTTCCGACCGGCTCGCTTGGCCGGTGCGACCCGGAGTCAGGCAGCCAAGGTGCGGTGACCTGGCTCGCTCCGGGCGATCGCGCGGATCCAATGGGGTCGCTGCCGGTTCGCAGCACCCGCCATGCGCTGGCCCTGGCCACGTCGCGCCCGCCAACGCGGGTCGCTGCCTCGATCAGTTCGACGCTGCGGCCAGGCCGGACAACGCGGGCGGTCACCTCAAGCTCGCCGACAGGGATGGCGCCGAGAATCTCACAGGTGAACCGGGAAACGATCATTTCATCGCGTGGCGCGCAGTGCTGGATCGCGCGGCCCATCAGGGCGCTCGGCGGACCGCCGTGCTGTGCACGCGAATCCCACGGTCCGCTCGTATGCACCGTAGCGCGCCACCGGCCGTCGCCGAGCGGCAGGTAGAAACTCCCGCTCACCCGCTGGATGTTACCCGCAGGTTCACCATCACGGGGCAGCAGGCCGCCGACAGTGCCCGCGTCATTGGCCATTCGCCGGCTATCGACCGGGACGATTCACCGGCAATCGATCAGACGATCACTGGCCATCGATCGCGACGACACGTCCGGTGGCCGCGCTGGCGCGCGCGGCATCAAGCACCCGGAGGCTGCACCGGCTGGGGTACCGGGAAACGATCAGGCCCCGTGCCAAAGCATGACAGTGGCACGCACAGTGGGCTGGTAGTGACACCTTGAAACCATCGTTTCGGGGCGGCGCGGGACCGTCCTAGGATGGCTGTGCGGCACGAAGGAACGGGGGCAAGCGTTTGGAACGGCTGCGTCGCACCGCACCCCACCCGCTGCTGCCCGCGTCCATCCGTCCCCTGGCCGCTGCGCTTGCCGGGTTCTGCGTGGTGCTCACGGTGGTCTTCGGAACGTGGTTCGCGGGCCAGACCGGGCCGGGATGGCTGGACTCGTCGGTCGACGGCCGGGTTCAGGGCCTCCTCGGCTCACATCCGAAGATGTTTTACGTCGTGAGCCTCGGTGCTCCGGTCTCGGTGACCATCATCAGCGCGGCGTTGCTCGTCGCCTGCCTGGCGATGCGGAGAGGTCGCGGGGCTGTGCTTGTAGCGGTCGCCGTACCCGCCGCCGCGGCCCTCACCGAACTGCTCAAACCTGTCGTCGACCGGGCCCCGTATGGCATCTCGATCTTTCCCAGCGGACACTCCACCGGCATATTCGCGGTTGTAGTCGCCTTTGCGGTGCTGCTCATCGACCCGCCCCGCCCGCGGATCCGTGTGGTCGTCCGCGTGTTGCTCGCGCTGATCGCCTTGCTCACCGCGGTCACCGTCGCCGTCGCACTCGTGGCTGTGCGCTGGCACTACGCCACCGACACGGTGGCGGGAGCGGCAGTCGGCACAGCGGTCGTGCTGGCGACGGCACTCGCGCTCGACTTGGTCTGTGCGCTGGGAGCGGCGGGCCGGCTATCCAGCCGGCGGGCTGCCGAGTGGATGGGGCGCCGGGCACCGAGGATCGGCCGAAGGCGCACGAGTCCGGACTGAGCTGGGAGCCGCCTCAGAAATCGGCGGCTGGCTGTGCGCGACAAGTGGGCGGTCATGGGTCAAGCGCGGCACGGTGGTTCTGGTGGTGCCAGGCCGAGCGCATCGACCCCGCCGCCGATGTGCCGGTGCTGAGCGGCGTCGCGCGTGAGTTCGCCGTGTTCGACCTGCGAAGGTCTCTGGCGTGCGGGACAGATGACTCTGGCGTATTGGTCAAGTCACCCGGACGCTGAGATGGGTTATGTGGTGCCTCGCCCCTATCAAGGGGGCTTAACTCATGTACGCTGCCAGGCTTGCCGGAGCCGTTCTCGCCGGCGCCATAGTCTTCGCCGCTTGCCTGGCTGGGACGGCCTCAGCCGTCGGCCCCCCGCCCGGTTCGCTACCGGAAGGGCCGGCCGGGCCGCCTGCCACAATGGCCTTCGGCGGCGCGGCCCGGCGGCCAGCGGTGACCGGCGTCACCGCCGCGGCCTCTTGCCCGGCAGCGCCCTACGGCCCGCACTTCTACGCGCCCGGCCAGTCCAAGACCGTGGCTCTGACCTTTGATGACGGCCCGGGGAAGAGCACTGCGGCCATACTCTCGGTGCTGGCGCACTACCGGGTCCCCGCGACGTTCTTCAACATCGGCGAGAACATGGCGGCCCGGCCCTCGCTGGTGCGAGATGAGGTCAAGGGCGGCTACGCGATGGGCAACCACACATGGAACCACCCGAACATGGTCACGCTGTCCGCAGCACGGCAAGCCGCCGAGCTGGACCAGACGAGCGCTGAGCAGCGATCCATCGCCGGGACCTTGCCGTGCGCGTTCCGGCCGCCATACGGCGACTACAACGCGACTACACTCAGCCTGGCGCAGCAGCGCCGGATGGGCGTGTGGCTGTGGTCAGTGGACACCCAGGACTGGATGGCAGACGGTTCGGGCTCCATTAATTGGGTGCACCGCATCATCCAGCTGGCCGAGGAGGAGAGCGGCGCACTGCACCACCCGGTGGTACTGATGCACAACCAGCCCATCGGGAACCCTGCGACCGTCGGCGCGCTGCCGACGATCATCCAGTTCTTCCGCTCACACGGCTACCGCTTCGTCACCGTCTAGCGGATCGCGGGCAACTCGTCGACTGGTTGAGCGCACAGCAGAGCCGATATGGGCGGAATCAGCGGTTCGGTGGCGGACGCGGTTGGCCGCACGGATCAGGTCCTTCTGCGCACGGGTGAGCCGCCGCGCGCGATTCGGGCCGACCGCACATTCATGTTATGAAAACGTTTCATAACGTGCAGTTCTCTGCGTCTGCGTCGCTTTGGCGGAAGCGATGTAACCGGCGGGCCGGTGTGTCTCCGCCAGTGACTCGTCACGGCGAGCGGGGGATGGGCGGCATCCAGCGCCGTCCGGTGATCGCCTCGCGCAGGGCAGTCAGGATGCCGGCGATGTTCCTGGCGGTGGAGATGCCTGCCAGCACCGGTCCACGTCGGCGGGCGCGGCGCGCTGGCTGACCACCACAGCCACACCGGCTTGGGGTCACGGGTCGCCGGGCAGAGGTGCTCCACCTGCAGGCGGATTAAGGTGCCGTAGAAGGCCGGCAGCTCGCGTCGTGGTCCTGCCAGGCGGCCCGGCCGGTCAGCCGGGGATGCAGCCGGTCCCGCGACTAGGCCATGGCGGTGCCGTACCGGCTGGTCTGGGTGACCGTGGTGACCGGCGGGTCTGGCCCGGTGCCCGGCTCAGCGAGCTTGAGTTCGCGGCCATGCCAGTACGGGCGGCCGGTCGCGCCGGGGCGCGCGGCTCACTGCGACGGTTTCTGCCCGCACCGTGGGTAGCGGCCACGGGCCGTTAGTAGGGCTCGGCGGTGGTCCAGTAGGTCCGCCGGGATGGGGCGGTCCAGTGGAAGATGCCTGGCCGGGCCTGGGTGAGTTGCCAGCCGGGGCCTGCTTGACTTGGTGGTGCCGGCGGCACAGGGCCCGAGGTTACAGTCACCTTACTAATGGGTACGGCCTGACCAGCCCAAATTCAAGGGGCTCCGATGCCCACCATGTTCGCCGAACGCAACGGGAGATGGCGCTCAATGCTCTCGCCTGCCTCGACAGCATCGCCAGAGGTCCATCTGCACGGCCTTCGACGCTGCGGAGACGGCAGAAGCAACACGGCGTGTCATTGCCAGGCACAACAGCGCGACCAGTGACGTCCCGGCAGCTAGGTTTCGCGCACCGGGCCGGTCGCGTGACCGAACGAACGCCCACCATGGTGCCGGCGAACCGGTGGAGCGGACTATTCCCGGCGGTCGCTCCGCCTCGTCCCGGCCGTCGCGCTCGGCCTGGACGGGCCGGCCGACTCACTAATCCGGGCGCGGCTCGCGAAAACCCATCCACGTGTGCCGATCTCCCTGCTGGAGGCGGAACGGCACGCCTGCCGATTATGCCCGTGATCCTCTCAGGTCGCCGTGTCGGCCGCGGTCGATGTGTCGCCACGCGTAAAGGTCGCGCAGAGCGCCGATCTGAGTAGCGTGATGACCTACCTCGTTGAGCGTGCCCGCGATGAAGTGCGTGGCCGGGTGCGCGGGACCCGGCGGGCCGGGAACGCACAGGCCGCCTCTTGGCGGCTCCGCGGCATACGTGTACCCGGCGGTCGTCACTTCGAGCTGGTCGTCATCGGCCCGCTCGATCGCCTCGCGGAGTCTCTGCCAGCCGTCACGCAACGCGGTGACAGCCTCGGCGGCACTGGTGAAGATCGGGTGATGGGTTAGGTACGGGGACGTCCAGCCGCTGGCCATGGTGCGCGTCCCGCCCAAGAGGTCGATGTCGCACAGACGGCCTGGCATCGATCCTATGTGCCAGTACAGCCAGGCGATGGTGGTCATCGGGACCGGGGCTGGCTCAGGGATCTCGAAGTCGGCCGCCCATTCGCCGGCTCCGAACGGGTTCGGGGTCCTGCACTGGTCTTGCCGACGAATGCTCCAGGTCATCGTGAATGGTTCCCAGAAGAACTCATCATCGGTCAGGTCCTCCCAGGCGCGGGCAAGGGTGAAGTACTCGATTGGGTGCATCAGCTCCAGCAGCGTGTCGGCTCGTTTCCCGGTCATGAGCCGCATCGTGCTCAAGGCCTCTGCCCACGCCTGATTGCCGCGACACAACGACGGATCAGGCTCCGGCCCAGAGTCGGATCGGTCGCGGCGGAATAGGGCAGACGTTGCCCGTCTCGGCCTTTAGAAGGGACCCCTGGTAGGCACTGGGTATCGAAGCCATGTCGGTCACAGGAGTCCCCCGTGCAATCTTGCGGGGATGCTGAACGACGGCAAAGGGCCTTCATGGGCGGACGAATGGGCTCTGGGCCCGGCTGACAGCCTCAGCAGGGCCGATGAGTTGGACGCTCGCGACGCTGGCGCGGGAAATGTTGGCGCTCGCCGCCGGGCACCCTGACCAGATCATCCGGGCCGAGCACATCAATTACCACACGCGTTCCGTGGCGTAACGGCGCGCCACGGAACGGACGCGCACGGTCGTGGTCGATTCGCGCGTCCGCTGATGACCAGCCGACCCAGCAGCCGACCTACGAGGAGTACACCCGGATCATGACGGGGTGCGCCCCTGAGCAGTTGCCGGTGCTGAGCGGCGTCGCGCGTGAGTTCGCCCTGTTCGACCTACGAAGGTCTCTGGTGTGCGGGACAGATGACTCTGGCGTATTGCTCAAGTCACCCGGACGCTGAGATGGGTTATGAGGTGCCTCGCCCCCATCAAAGGGGCTTAACTCGTGTACGTTACCAGGCTTGCCGGAGCCGTTCTCGCCGACGCCATAGTTTTCGCCGCTTGCCTGGCGGGGACGGCCTCAGCCGTCGGCCCCCCGCCCGGTTCGCTACCGGAAGGGCCGGCCGGGCCGCCTGCCACGATGGCCTTCGGCGGCGTGGCCCGGCGGCCAGCGGTGACCGGCGTCACCGCCGCGGCCTCTTGCCCGGCAGCGCCCTACGGCCCGCACTTCTACGCGCCCGGCCAGTCCAAGACCGTGGCTCTGACCTTCGATGACGGCCCGGGGAAGAGCACTGCGGCCATACTCTCGGTGCTGGCGCACTACCGGGTCCCCGCGACGTTCTTCAACATCGGCGAGAACATGGCGGCCCGGCCCTCGCTGGTGCGAGATGAGGTCGAGGGCGGCTACGCGATGGGCAACCACACATGGAACCACCCGAACATGGTCACGCTGTCCGCAGCACGGCAAGCCGCCGAGCTGGACCAGACGAGCGCTGAGCAGC
>DATIYI010000352.1:0-4273 GCA_035517695.1 Streptosporangiaceae bacterium | reverse complement strand
GTAAATATCATCCGACACCTCAGCGGTGCGCGGAACAAGCGCACCGCAGACCGCCGAGGTACTCTCGACGGCCGACAGGCTCGACCTCTCCATCGACGAATAGAGTACGTCGCCGGTAAAGCTTTGTCTCCCCTACATGTCTTTAACGGTAGTTTGTCAATACGGAGCTAGAGGTGCAGGCCGTGGCCTGCTGCGAGAGACGTCATCAGGGCTTGCAACTGGCGGGCGACGGCAGGCCCGCGCGCTCTTCTGCCGCAGCACTCCGATCTCACCGGGCTGCCCGGCCATGCCGGGATGACTGCGCGGCGGCAGCGTAAGTCGAGCGTCGCGGCGATGGCATCGAGGGAGCAGCCTCCGGGTGTGACGGCAGGCGGGCCAGGTGCTGCGGGCTGGTTCGATCTAATCGGCCGTCGCGCCGGCATCGGGTCAGGCGGTGACTGGCGGGAAGGTCCGAACGAGCTTGCGATTAGTGAACCCGTACATGCCGAGCCGGGATAGTTCCCGGCCGCACCCGGATCGCTTCACTCCGCCGAATGGCAGGTCGGCCTGGATGGAGGTCGGCTGGTTGATCGAGACCATGCCGCACCCAATCCGGTCGGCCCCGGACCGCGCGCACTGCAGGTCGCTGCAGAGCACCGCTCCGCCGAGTCCGAAACTCGTCACGTGCGCGAGCTCTACAGCCTCGATGCTGGAAATGCTCTCGCCGCCCGGTGATGATGTCCTTGGTCCGCGCTCTAACAACACCGGACACCAGCACGGTGACCTGCGCATTCACAGGCTGGTTGGCCGGGGGCTGTATTCGTTAGCATTGCGCGTTGTGCGTGGGCACCACAGATTCGGGGACGTGTTGGTCTCGGCGGCCATCGACGCCACCGTCGCGTGGGAGCAGAGTCTGTCGTGTGTAGCACATCTACTCCACACGGATTCAGCGCTGTCGAGCGCTGCGACGCGGCGCGACCTGGAGGGCGGAGGGTACTCGTGAACCAGCTAGTAGAGAGCATCGGCGAGGCGTTGGGCACCGACTACTTCGGGTTGCGTGAGCCGTTCACCCCACAGCAGGAGGACTACCTCGTCCGGACGCGCCAGTTCGTGGACCACGACATCCTCCCGGCCATCAGCGCGTGTGCCTGGATGGCGCTGGGGGCACGCGGTGGTCGGCTTCGACGCTGCGCTGACCTACGCCAAGCGGCGCAAGCAGTTCGGCAAGCCGCTGGCCAGCTTCCAGATCGTCCAGCAGCTGGTCAAGATGCTCGCCGAGGTCACCGCGATGCAGCTGTACTGCGTGCAGATCGCCAAGCTCGACGAGGCGGGCAAGCTCAGCCCGACGCTGGCCGGGATGGCGAAGATGCACAACACCAGCAAAGCCCGGCAGGTGCTGGCCGACGCCCGGGACCTGTTCGGCGGCAACGGGATCCTGCTCGAGTACCACGTAATCCGGCACATGGGCGACATCGAGGCGATCCACACCCTCGAGGGCACCGAGACCATGCAAACGCTGATCGTCGGCCGCGACATCACCGGCATCAGCGCCTTCAGCTGAACGCGGTAGGACGGGAGCTGTTCATGACCGGCGCGGTACTTGTGGCCACGGGCACGTCCCGGTCGGGCGGGTGGGCAAGGGGTGGCTGGCGCGGCATGCGTCCCGACGACCTGGCCATGGCCGTCGTCCGGGCCGCGCTGGCCAAATGCCCGACTCGGACCCAGGCGATCTCGACGACCTGCTGCTGGGCGAGTTGCCCCGGGCCGAGGCCGGGTTCAACATGGGCCGGGTGGTCGCGGTGCTGCTGGGCGACGAACCGGCTGCCCGGCACCGCCGACGGCCGAGCGCATGGCAGTGATCATCGAACAGCTCAATGACCCCAACCCGCCTGCCGAGTCCACCGATCACCACACGGAGATGACGACACATGCAGCATCCCGCCGAGTCCTTGTCTGGCATGACCACTCGGGACAAGATCGTCACCGCGGCGGAGGCGGTCGCTCTGATCCGTGATGGCGACACGATCGTGGTGGAAGGCTTCATGGGGCAGTGCTTCGCCGAAGAGCTGCCGCTGGCGCTGGAGGCACGATTCCTGCAGACTGGCACCCCGCGTGACCTGACGCTGACGTTCGCGGTCGCCCAGGGCAACCGGCAGGGCCGTGGCTCGGACCGGCTGTGCCACGAGGGTCTGCTCAAGCGCGCCCTCGGCGGGCACTGGGGCATGTCGGGCGAGCTGGGGAAGATGGCTGTTGAGAACAAGATAGAGGCCTACAACCTGCCTCAAGGAGTGATCGCCCAGCTGTTCCGGGACACCGCCGCGGGCAGACCGGGCCTGCTCACCAGGGTCGGGCTGGGCACCTTCGTCGACCCCCGTAACGGCGGAGGGAAGATCAACGAACGGAGCACGGAAGACCTCGTCGAGCTGATAACCATCGGCGGCGACGAGTACCTGTTCTATAAGGCTTACGAACGGCTGGATGTCGCGTTCCTGCGCGGCACCACCGCCGACCCGGACGGCAACATCGCCATGGAGAAGGAGGCCTTGTTCCTGGAGTGTCTCGCCGTGGCCACCGCGGTGCACAATCGTGGTGGCCTGGTCATTGTGCAGGTGGAGCGGGTCGCCGAGTCCGGCGCGCTGAAGCCCAAGGATGTGGAGATCCCCGGGGTCCTGGTCGACTGCGTGGTGGTGTCCACCCCGGAACGGCACTGGCAGACCTGGGCGACCCAGTACTCGCCAGCGATGAGCGGCGAGCTGCGGGTTCCGATTTCCTCGATCGCGTCTATGGAGCTGTCCGTACGCAAGGTGATCGCCCGGCGGGCGGCGATGGAGCTGCGCCCCAACTCGGTGGTCAACCTGGGGATCGGGATACCCGAGGGCGTCGCCAGCGTGGCTGCCGAGGAACACGTCCTGAGCTACATCATCCTCACCGCCGAACCCGGCGTGATCGGCGGGATGCCCGTCGGCGGGCTGGACTTCGGATCCGCGATCAACGGGCACGCCATCCTGGACCAGCCCGCACAGTTCGACTTCTACGACGGCGGCGGCCTAGACGCGGCGTTCCTGGGCATGGCCCAGACCGACCGGCGCGGCAACGTCAACGTCAGTCGGTTCGGGCCGAAGCTGGCTGGCTCGGGCGGGTTCATCAACATCAGCCAGAACGCCAGGAAGGTGGTGTTCCTCGGCGGCTTCCTCGCTCCCTTCCGCAGCGAGATCCGCGACGGCAAGCTGGTCGTGTCCGACGGCGTCGCCGCCCCCAAGTTCCTCGACGTGGTCGAGCAGCGTACCTTCTCCGGCGAGTACGCCGCCGCCGCTGGCAAGCCGGTGCTCTATGTCACCGAGCGCTGCGTCTTCCGGCTCACCGGTGACGGCCTGGAACTCATCGAGATCGCCCCCGGCGTGGACCTGGATAAGGATGTCCTCGCCCACATCGGTTTCGAACCCATCATCCACGGCGAACCGGCGCGAATGGACGCGAGGATCTTCCTCGACGAACCCATGGGGCTCAAGGAAGACCTGCTTACCGTACCGATGGAGGCCCGTTTCGTCTTTGACGCCGAGCGCAACATGTTCTTCCTCAACATGGAAGGCATGTCGCTGCTGACCCTCGCCGACGTCGAGGTCATCGGCGCCGAGGTCGGCCGGCGCCTCGCCGCGATCGGCACCAAGGTGCGGATGGTCGTCAACTACGACAACTTCTATCTCGCCCCCGGCCTCGAAGATGCCTACATCGCCGTCGTACGCGGCCTCAGCGAACGCTACTACGAGAGCGTCACCCGCTACACCACCAGCTCGTTCATGCGGCTCAAGCTCGGCCGGCACCTGGCCGAACGTGGACTCTCCGCCCACATCTACGAAAGCCGCCACGAAGCCCTCAACTGGCTCGGAAACTAGCGGCCGAAAGTACCGGTCCGCGGATCACCACCACGGATCATTACCACAACGAGGAGGCTCACGCCGTCGCCCTCACCGCGATGATGGCGAGGACCGCCACGTACACCGCGGTTGGCCACAGCAGGGGCATGGCCCGGTCCCTGAGCCACCTGGTCCAGTTTCTCCCTGCTGGTGATATGACGTCCAGGACAGAGACATCGACATAGCCGCCAACGAGGAACTCCTCAGGCCAACTCTGGTCGCAATAGACCCGCGAGACGGGTTTCGCTGCCCCGCAGACCTAGTCTCAGCGTCCCGGCGAAGAAGCTGGCTATTCTAGGGCCGGGGTCCCTGCCATAGCGGCATCCGGCTGCAACGTCGTGCCTCCGCGTGAGCTGTCACCGACGTACGTTCGGCAAAAG